>JALYYM010000668.1 GCA_030946565.1 Bacteroidota bacterium
TACAGGCTCCCTTTCTTTTAATAAAAACAAATCTATTTATTTAAACTCATCATCTTTTAATCCACTGTTAACCTTTACATCTTTTATATCAAAATGTATATCAACTCCCTGGGAAATAGTTTCTGAAGAGGGATACATGATGCCACTTGTTTCTTTATAATCAGCGTAACTAATAACTGCTGCCGCCGGGCCAGTAGTAGTTTCTTTCTTTACTTTTAGTCCTGTTGCCACATCAAAATATTCCCGTGCTTTCATTCCTGAAGCGCCCATAATATTTACGACGTACACATCTTTTCCATCAATATTATCTAACACTGGAGCAAGAGATAATTGGTATGAAGTCGTTAGATATTCCAGCTCCGGAAAAGGCAAGCCTTGTGTTTTTGCCTGCATTGCGGCGCCTGCATCTACAGGCCTCTCCTGCCCCATTGAAGACATGCTTACGCTGTCTCCGTTTACCACTGTTTTTTGCACTACAGTGTTAGAAGCAGTAAGCACAACCGATATCATACTGTGGTTAGGTGCCTTGTATTTACTCATCAATTGTATATCCTGTCCCTGCACGTTGCCAGTCGCACTGTAAGAAAAATCTTTGATATCTTTTATCTTATCAACACCACCTGCTGCTTTCAAATAATTATTAATAACGTCAGCCGCTGTCATGCCCATTGGTACTGGTTTCACAGGCGCCCCGGTGAATGAATTATTGGAAGGGTTCAGATCAGGAAAATCATGAGCAGCATCTATAGTAACCTTTTTTATTTTGGAAGTAGATGGATAATGGAAAGTCCATTTACCACCGCGTTGCCATATTTCTGCGGGCAATGTCAGTGAATCTATTTTACCATTGTCTTGTTCTATTTTCAAAGGCACCGGTAATACTAGTTGTTCGTTATTTACAATAGTAATTAATGCTCCTTTCGCCGGATCGTTGTCAACATACTTTATTCCTGTAACGCCCTGGTCAAGTTTTGCATTAGACATAAACCAGCCACGCCAGAAATAGGATAAGTCTTCACCACTTACATTTTCCATCGTCCGGAAAAAATCCCATGGTGTTGGATGTTTAAACGCCCAGCGGTCAACATAAATTCTAAAGGCAGAATCAAATCGCTCCTGCCCCAGGATATGATAGCGCAAAATATCCAGGCCCATGCCCGGTTTAAAATAAGCGGCAATGCCTAAAAAATTTTGCTGCGTAACATCAGGTATAGTCATTATATCATCAGCATCTTTACTAAATATATAAGGCGCCATTCGTTGCTGGTCACCTTTTTCATCAAACTCCCCCTTGTTGAAAACTTTGGTATCTACACCGTTAATGAATGTATTGAAGCCTTCATCCATCCATGGATACTTACGCTCATTAGAGCCAACGATCATAGGAAACCAGTTGTGGCCAAATTCATGATTCGTTACTCCCCACAAACCGCCGCCTTCGCTTTTCCATGAACAAAAAACAATTCCGGGATATTCCATTCCGCCAACCACACCTGCAACATTAGTGGCAGAAGGATAAGTAAATTCATACCACTCTTTTGAATATAATTCTATCGCACCTTTTACAAATTCCGTTGACCTTTTCCACGCACTATCGGTAGCGCTTTCAACAGGATAAACAGATTGGGCAAGCGCTTTTTTACCACTCGGTAAATTAATACGTGCCGCGTCCCATACAAAAGCCTTTGATGCGGCCCATGCCACATCCCGTGTGTTGTTACATAAAAAATGCCACGTAAGAGTAGACTTAGCAGGATGGTATGAAGTGCCACTTAATTCATCTGCACCAATTATGGTAACAGTTTTATCACTATTCTTTGCCTGGTTAAGATGGCTCATAACAGCAGTGGTTAATACTTCTGAAGGATTCTGTAATTGACCTGAACCGACCACTATTAAATTAGCAGGTGCCGTGATGGTGTAATCAATATTCCCATATTCAAGATAAAACTCACCTGCACCGAGATAGGGCAAAGTGTTCCAACCTTCAACGTCATCATACACACACATGCGCGGATACCATTGTGCTATTTCATATATCCATCCATTTTTTGTATTCAATCTTCCCATCCTGTCTGTTCCATATTCAGGCACTGAAAAAGAGTAATTGATCTTTAGCTGCAAGGTGCCAGACTTTGCTGCCAAAGGCTTTGGAAGCCACACCTGCATACGCGTATCAGATACTTTGTATTTCGCTTTGGTGGTGGCCCCATTCATTACAATATCAACTGAATTCAATTCATCGCCTTTAGTAAATGACTGTGCTGCCCAGCGGCCACCGGAGATTAGCGTGGTAGCCTGCGCCCTGCTATCTTCCCTGTAAATATTTTGATCCAACTGCAGCCATAAAAAACTTAGCGCATCAGGGCTATTATTTTTATAAGTTATTACCACAGATCCTTTCACTACATGTTGGGAAGTATCGAGGGTAGTAGTGATTTTATAGTCAGCACGATTTTGCCAGTAAGCCGGCCCTGGTTGCCCACCGGCACTGCGATATTCATTTCCGGCGGAAGGATAAAACAGCGGATCGAAAGCGATATGCTGATCGTAATGTGATGCGCTATCCGTTTGCGAATAGGCGGTGCTGCCAGCAATGGCGAAGAGAAATAGTAGTAGCGTGAAATTTTTCATATTTAAAATTAATGCGGCTAAGGTATAGAAATTAATATTATAGCGGATGGGGTTTTGCTTCTCTTATTATATAATAAATAATTTAAAACATTTAGACAAAGTATTCTGATAGCGAAGTAACGGTTATGTATACACGAATATTACTGTTCCGTTATTAGTCTTACCTTTCAATGGCTTCGATAATTGAAAGGAAGCCAGGTATGGAAAACAGAGCCAGCGCCGGGTATGCTTTCCACCCATATTTTACCGCCCTGTCTTTTTATTATTTCTGATGAAATAAATAAGCCAATACCCATTCCTGGAAACGTGATCTTGTCATTCATACTAACCCTGTAAAACTGCTCAAACACATGTTGCAATTCTTCTTTTGGAATACCGATACCAAAATCTTTTACCGATAAAAGCACTCCTCTATCCTTCGCCTGTGTAGTAATAATTATTTTGTCCCCTTTTGGCGAATACTTTATTGCATTGGATATAAGATTACTTACTACCTGGGTTAATTTATTCCGATCGCCAAATACGGCTGCCTCCGTGCAGGCATCATAAATTATTTCGTGGGTAATATTAGTTTTCTGCATGTCGTCAACTACTTCTTTCACTAATTTATTGAAATCATAAAAGCTTTCGTCGTACTGTAATTTGCCATTTTGGATTTTACTAATATCTAACAAATCTTCTATTAAATTCGTAAGCCTGTCCACCTGGCTATTCAACTTTTTTACCATACCCAGTACTTCCGGATTAGTATTTGGGTCAAGCATACTTTCCACTATATGTGCATACGCTTTGATGGTTGTTACCGGCGTTTTAAGTTCATGGCTTGCTGTAGATAAAAAATTATCCTTTATCTGCTCAATTTCTTTTTGCTTTGTTATGTCAGTATTTGTGCCTAACCAGCGAATAACTTTCCCTTCATTATCGTGAACCGGAACTACTCTTGTGAGAAAGGGACGGAATACTTTGTCAGCACCTAAGAGGGGAAATACCATTTCAAATGAATGCCCGCTATTTATTGACTGTTGCCATTCTTCAAGCACTGCAGGTAATTTTTCCGGGTCATGCACGGATTTCCATCCCCAACCTTCCATGTCTTTTGGTGTAGTACCCGTGTACTCGTACCAGCGGCTATTGTACCAAAATATCCAACCGTCAGCATTCGCTATCCAGGCAAGGTTTGGAATATTGTTAGCCATAGTTTCAAATCTTTCCCGCAACTCTTCTGCTTCCTTTTTTGCCAATACTGACTCCGTGACATCAGTTGATATTGACAATACACCCGCTATATTATCGCCTTCATAATAAGGTTGATAAATAAGGTTTACATACATGGTTTCTTCCTTGCCATTTTTTATTAATGTTACCGGGCTTTCTTTTAAATTGATAAATTCTCCCGTTTGCTTTACCCGGTCTAATAATTCAATATAGCCCTGGCTGCCGATCCCTGGGAATATTTCAGAAATGGTCTTGCCAATTATCCCGGGGCCTTTACCAGCCAGCTTCAGGCCCGTTTCGTTCGCCAGCTTTAAAACATGATCATCACCTGTCACTAATGAAAAGCCGACCGGCGCTTGCATAAAAAGATTATAAGCCTGTTTATTTAATATCTGCGCATTTTCTTTCTTTCGAAGTTCTACCTGCTCTGTTACATCGAAGCCGGATGCCATCACACCCTCTGTTACCCCTGAAGTATTTTTATAAGGAGTGTAAGTGAGGTCAAAATATCTTGTAGTGGGTTCAGTATCGCCGCTAAACACTGCAGTAGCGGCAATCTCAGGAGAATGATAAGGAATTGAAGTATCAAAAACATTTTCCAACAACGAGATAAAGGCTTGCCCTTTCAATTCCGGAATTGCCTCTTCCAGGCTTTTGCCTACAAGTTGCCTTCCGCTCATTAATTGTTTATAGGCATTATTTGCGAACGTAAATACAAAATTCCGGCCGGTCAAAATAGCAAACGGGGAATGTGCCTGATTTAGAAAATATTTAAAATTATCCTGGATATCTCCTGCGCCGTCAACCGAATTTGTATTGGATGTATTCATCTAGCTCAATTTAACTTCTTTACGTCTAAACAATTTTTATGTTATTAAAGTACATTATTATCTCTTTAAGGTTCAGCAAGAATAAATTGGCTGAGCCAACAATAATTTTTTTTGGGATTGAAAGTTAAAAGAAAATGAAACCCAGCGGCAAGCTGGTCAAACGCAGGTATAATTTAGAATTACATTTCTTAAAATAGGCCTGTAAACAAAACTCAAAAATTTACTAATTACTTATTGCAGCGCTTTTTCTTCCAGCCATTTATTTTTACCAAAGCCTTGTATCACATGTTTATCAGAATGATAGGAAGATCGAACCAGCGGGCCACTTTCAACATAATCAAAACCAAGTTGGTAGCCTATTTCACGGTATTCCTTGAATTCATCAGGGTGTATAAACCTGTTTACCTCTAAATGCTTTTTAGAAGGCTGAAGATATTGGCCTATAGTAATTACATCAACATGGCTTTCTCTAAGGTCACGCATAGTTTGTATCACTTCTTCCTTCGCTTCACCGAGCCCGAGCATAATACCGCTCTTGGTGCGCATTCCGCCTTTTTTTAAAATACGAAGTGTTTCCATGCTTCTCCAGTATTTTGCCTGTATCCTAACGGTACGGGTTAAACGCTCAACTGTTTCGATGTTATGGCTCACCACATTTGGGGCTGCATCTATTATACGCTGTATGTTCGTCTCTTCGGCCTTGAAATCAGGGATAAGCGTTTCCATGGTAGTGCCGGGATTCAACGCCTGTACCGCTTTGATAGTATTGTACCAGATGACAGACCCGCCATCTTTCATTTCATCGCGATCAACAGATGTGATCACCGCATGCTTTACCTTCATCAGGTGAATAGCTTCAGCAACTCTTTGCGGCTCATCCCAATCAACCGCCAGCGGCCTGCCGGTAGCCACAGCGCAAAAGCCGCAGCTCCTTGTGCAGATGTTACCAAGTATCATAAATGTAGCAGTTCCCTCTCCCCAGCATTCGCCCATATTAGGGCAATTGCCGCTCTCACAAATTGTGTGAAGTTTATGGGTATCCACAAGGCTGCGCACATGCTTATATTCGGCACCTATAGGTAATTTTACCCTGAGCCAGTCTGGTTTTTTAGCCTTTGGCGTTTCCGCCAGCATCGTCTCTTCACTCATTAAAATATCCGCTTAAAAATTAAAAAAATTTTGAAGGAACTATTTCCTTTTTCCAAACACAAAAGCCACATACCCGCTAAAGAAAAATTGCCTTTGAGTTGTCTTGAGAAGTATAGGAATTTTTTTAGAATAATAATCTGCAGATAAACCTACTTCTATTGCAGAAACAATTTCATTATAACTTGCATAGTCAAACCGAACAGAAGTTTTTGCATAAAGGCCCGGAGTAACTGCCAGTTCACTCCATCCTTTGCTAAGTGTAGGGCCGCTATAAATAGGGCCATCTAAAAACAATGAACTGTCTGGTGAATTATATTTTACATATACAAGACCGGTACCCTTTTGAACCTGCAAATAATAAGGGCGTAATAAAGCAAGTGAAAGGCCACCACCATAGTTGGCAGTGATGCTTACTCCATTTTTATTGGATTTATTTCCCAGCAGCACTTGCTGCTGTACACCTAGCTTTACAGGATAAAAGAAATTCTCTTTACCATAAATAAAAGGGACTGAATTTACGTACGGATTGCTTTGCTTATCTTCCTTTATGTGTTTCCTTTCGCTTATTTCAAGCTGGTAAAGCGTTGATTTTTTTACAGAGGCCGCCCTGCCAAGTTCAAAGAAAACCCCATAGCCATCATTGATAAGTTTGGCGCCAAATACAAAACTTTTTTTATAGGTTATTACTCCTTCTTCCTCTTGCTTTATCAGGCTATTGACGTGCGCCCGCTTTTCCGCTTGTCGTTGCTTTTTGCTTTTTTGTGCCATCGCACCAAATGATACTAAAAGTGTAATTATTATTAAAAATATTCTTCGCATTTATTGATTTTTACTAGTGTAAATTTATACAAAAATACATAATGACTGCTGCAATTACATATACGGGGAATTTGCGTTGCCGGGCTGAACATATTCAAAGTGGAACGGTAATCGAATCAGACGCACCAACAGATAACAGGGGCAGGGGAGAAAAGTTTTCACCTACAGATCTTACCTGTGTTTCGCTGGCCGGTTGTATGCTTACCACTATGGCTATAAAGGCAAATGACCTGGAGGTGAACATGCAAGGTGCCCGCGCAGATGTGACGAAGCACATGCTTAGTGATCCCCGCAGGATAGGCAGGATAGAAGTGAGCATTAGTTTGCCTGCTGGAGCAAATGAAAGAGACAGGAAACTGTTAGAAACTACAGGCAACAATTGCCCCGTGGCTAAAAGCCTTCACCCGGATATTGAACTTGTCATTAACTATAATTGGGAGGAGTAGTTAACTTTTCCGAAAGTAGCCATATAACGGTAAATTAAATAGGCAAGTGGGGTTAGTGCAGTGTCTTAGCCGGTGATCAAAAAGCGCCATTCCATTAAAACTGGTTATAAATTTTTTCTCCGAGGCATTTTTGTATTATGGCCCGGTTGTGGCTTTCTGTTAAAATATTTATGTGGCCTATATGGTGAATATCCGAGCCAACAAAATCGACCAGGTTATTTTTGAATAAAAAAAGTGCTGCCTTCGCTACATTTTTTCCATAATGTCCTGTAAGCGACAAAAGATTTACTTGCAGAAAAAATCCCAATTCCTTTAGCCGGTAATACATTTTATAATCACCATGGTAATAGAAATACCTTTCCGGGTGAGCCATTAACGGCTGGTAATTGTTGATGTTTATTTCAAAAGCAATTTGCTCAAGATTATTAGGTTGTGTGGCATAAGAAAGCTCTGTTAGGACATAATTTTTTGAAAGGGTGAGCAATGGTTGTTTTGTCCTCAGCAATTCCATAAAATGATCATCAAGCATGTATTCGGCAGCGGCAGTAATATTTGTATGTAACCCATTTAAAGCACAAGCCTCTTTCAGTTTTTTAAGAGCTGCATTCACTTTTTCCGGCGTGTTGCGATAGATGTCTGCAATAATGTGCGGAGTACAAATCAGGCGGTCTATACCTGCATCAGATAAAGCTTTTACAAGTTCGAGAGAGGACATAATATCAGGCGAGCCATCATCCAAACCGGGCAATATGTGCGAATGAATATCCTGCACCACATTGGCGAAACGATAATTGGAATCAGCCCTTTTTTTTCCCGAAAATAAACTCAAACGGTAATCTTTGAATGATGGGTAGATGTGCGAAAGTAAGATACTGAAGTTATAATGAGTGCGTCTGCCTTATTTTTATTCATAATCTTCTGGTTAAGATTTTTAGAATATTGAGGCAGTTTTGACAGCGGTTTTATAATTGACACAATGAAAGGAAAGGGAATATTATTTTTCTTCATAGCCAGGTAATCCCTGCGGTTAGCCCGCAACCTGCGGTAAATATTGCCGTTGCTAATGCCACCATTTCTCATTTTTACGATCATCTTGGGCAGGTACGTGGCACTTACCTGGTGATAATATAGGTAACGAGCCATGAATTCATAATCTGCTGCCGTAAAGTAATGGGTAATGTAAGATCCGTGCTTCTCAACAAGGCTGCGCTTAATATAAAAAGTCGGATGCGCGGGCATCCACCCCATTTTAAACCGCGAACGTTTATATGGAAGCCCTTTCCAATAGCGTGAAACTTTTTCTGTTTGATCCGGCTCTACATATACGAGGTCCCCATATACTGAGTCGGCGCCCGATTTCTTAAAGCTGGCAGCTATTTTAGAAATTACATCCGCAGAAGCAAACATATCATCACTGTTGAGTACGCCAATTACATCACCGGTGGCAAGTGCGATCCCTTTATTGATGGCATCGTACATTCCTTTATCCGGCTCGGAAATCCACGTAGAAATGTACTGTAAATTCTCCTGGATAATACTGAGAGTATTATCAGTAGAACCACCATCGATAATGATGTGTTCAACATCGCTATAATCCTGGCTCCTCACTGAATCAATACAATCAGCAAGATATTTTTCTGAATTTAGCGTAACGGTGATAATAGATATTCTCATGGGAGAGGTTAGTAAGCTATAAACAAAATAAATTTGGATCAGTACACATAGTATTTTTGCTATTTTTTTAAATTAATTATTCACATATAATATACTAAATTTCCCGCCGTTATGTGTTTATTTTTCTTTCTTTCACTTTAATGGCCGGATTACCCTGGTAAATACACATCGGCTCCAACCGGCAGGTAGCTACCGAATTTACGGAAAGCACTGAATGATCTTTGCACACCACACCTCCGCACACTATAGCCTTTGCTCCAATCCATACACCATTTTCCAATACAATTTCTTTTACAATCAAATCAAAGGTTGAAGCGGCGTAATCATGATTACCACAAAGTAACATAGATCCCTGCGACAGGCAAACGTTGTTACCAATGCTGATTTTCGCGAGGTTATCAATCCATACCTTCTCTCCTACCCAAACATTATCACCGGTCTGCAGCAGCCACGGATATTTAATACTTACGCGTGGTTTAATAAAGACATTTTTACCCATCCTTGCACCAAATGATCTTAACAAAAAAACCTTTAAACCATACAATGGAAACATAGACGAATTAAAAATCGCCGCGTTTATCCCATACCACAAAAATCTTTTCCATAACGGTCCAGGGTTATAAAATGAATTATCATATTTGGATAGATCTACGCCGTTAACCATTATTTCATCACGTTTCTAACGCTGAATTGTTTTTTTTATTCTCTTTGAAAGACCGGTCGTAAAGCCAGATCATCATAAATATAAGGATGTATGCCGCAATATTGAACCATGTATGGTGGTTAATTCCTAAAGGCATTGCCCAATTCCTGTTTATCGCCACAAGAAATAAGCTTATCCTGATCACGTTAATGAACCACAAAGCAACTATACCCGCAATGATCCACAGTATTTTTCGCACCAATATCCCCTTGTTAGCAACTACAAAGGCGATCCAGAAACTATAAACGCCATAACCCACACAATCCATTGCGATGATGACGCCACGGCCATTGTTAATTCTTTGCAAATAACCCGGCTCGCTGTGGGTGTGAATAGAAAATAAAGACAAAATAAATCCTGTCCCTTTCAAAAGAGAAATTTTTATCCAACTCACGTAATCAAGATATTTGCTTATAAAAGGGCTGTAATGATTTCCAGGCGCAGCTAACCCAATTACAGCCAGCGTTCCAAAATAGCATAGGCAAAAGACGCCAATGAACTTGAAAAGATACAGCCAGAGTTGCTTGTTATGCATTGTTGCCCTTGGAGTTAAAGGAATTTCTTTTTTTTATTTCTTGTTCGTTCTTGCTTAGATTGCTTTTGTTTTAATCATGATACTAAAAAGTATTTAGAAAAATTAGTATGCTGACCCCAACCTGCTTCTGCCCCTCAATTCTTTGGGGCAAGCCGAGCTCAGGCTGACATTCATTTTTTTCTAAGTGTTAGTGACTTGCAATTTAATTTTTTATTACAACCTAAGACCTCATCAGATGCTTTTAAAAGAATTCCACCTGGAGGATCACCACCAATTTTACCTCACCCCGCCTTCGACAAGCTCAGCCTGACAGCCTTTTATTTCTAAGTTTTAGTAGCTTTCAATTCAATTTTTTATTACATCCTTATACGTCTGCCTGAGCTTGACCTTTAGCATAATGATATGTCAGCCTAAGCTCAATCTCACCTCTCGCGAAACGCCACCCTTCCACCCGTGAGATGTCAGCCTGAGCTTGTCGAAGGCGGCTACTCACTTAAAAGACCAAAAACCAAAAAAGTATCCTCCACCCTCAGCCATCAGGAACCCTCACTCCTCGCTTCCCGAACCCCGCGGATACTCCGTATAATTCCTCGCCAGCTTTTTTATTTCCTCCCAATCCTCTTTAAATAATGCCTCTTTCTTTTTTCGTGACCAACCTTTAATTTGTTTTTCCCATGCTATCGCTTGCCTTATATCCGTTAGATGAATAGCATACTTTAATTCAACCGGCCTCCTTTTATAAGTGTAACAACCTGCATTGAAACCCGTTTCATGTTGCCATAACCTTCTCTCTAAATTATTCGTAACCCCTGTATAATAACTTCCATCACTGCAGGCTAAAATGTAAACAAAATAATGATGGCCTTTTTTCATACTACCGATGTATCAGGTTTACTTGTCAGCGCCAAAAAACATTTTCTCATACTGGTTCTTAATGCTTTCAACATCGACAGCACGCTCTGCGTATTCCCGGCTTTTATGGCTCCAGTGCGCCAGCTCATTACTATCCATCGTGGCAAAAAACAAGATCGCATCCTTTA
>JALYYM010000691.1 GCA_030946565.1 Bacteroidota bacterium
AGATGAAGTTAAATAATCAACAACCCTTACCGGCCATAAAATCCAGGAGCAATTATATTTTTTCTTTAACCGGAATTTTGATAATTATTTTTTTTTCATCATGCGGAAACCGTCACGAAGTAAAAAACATTTTTCATTATAATGAGCAAACGGGCATTGCGACGCTTGATCCTGCATTTGCAAAAAATCAATCTATCATTTGGGCTGTTCACCAGCTTTATAATACATTAGTTCAGACTGATGATAGCCTCAACATTGTTCCCTCGCTGGCTAAGAGTTGGGAAGAGTCTGACGATAACCTGCGTTTTACTTTTCATTTGCGCAGCGATGTTTTTTTTCATGATGACGCGGCTTTCCCAAATGGCAAAGGAAGAAGGATGGTAGCTGCCGATGTGGTGTATAGCCTTTCACGCATCATGGATAAAAACACAGCCAGCAGCGGTGCCTGGATATTCAACGGCCGGGTGGATTCGCTGCAACCTTTTACTGCTATTGACGATACAACCTTTCAACTAAAACTTGCTGCACCTTTTCATCCCATACTCGGCATATTGAGTATGCAATACTGCTCCATAGTACCACACGAAGCCGTAGAGAAATATGGAAAAGATTTTCGTGCCCATCCTTGCGGCACCGGGCCGTTTCAATTTGTAGCCTGGGAAGAAGGGCAGGCATTGATCATGAAAAAAAATCCCAATTATTTTGAACGGGATAGCGCAGGCATAAGGCTTCCTTACCTTAATGGCATCAGGGTTTCTTTCTTTGAAAATAAGGCCACGGAGTTTCTCGAATTTCAACAGCGCCGCCTTGATTTCATTAATGACATTGATGCTTCTTTTAAGGATGAAGTGCTTACAAAAAAAGGTGAGTTGCGAAACGATTGGCAAGGAAAAATTATTTTAGAAAAACATCCTTATCTAAATATAGAATACCTCGGTATTTTACAGGACACTTCAAAGCAAGTTGTAAAAAAATCACCACTGCGTAAGCTGAAAGTGAGACAGGCCATTAACTACGGCTTCAACAGGAGAAAAATGATGCTTTATATCAGGAATTCCATTGGTATTCCGGCTGAAAGTGGCTTTGTGCCCGCAGGCCTTCCATCGTTTGATTCTTCTGCGGTTAGGGGTTACCGTTATGATCCCGGTAAAGCCCTTGCTTTATTAAAAGAAGCAGGTTATCCTAATGGCGTGGGGTTGCCTGTAATACCATTGCTTACTATTCCCATATATGCTGACCTTGCAAGTTATATTGCTAATGAATTGCAGCAGGTAGGTATTAAAATACAGGTAGAGACTGTGCAGAAAAGCTTGTTGCTCGAGCAGACCGCAAAGTCAGAGGCATTGTTTTTTCGCGGTAGCTGGATCGCTGATTATCCTGATGCCGAAAACTATCTTAGTGTTTTTTACGGGAAAAATCCGGCGCCACCAAATTATACGCGTTATAAAAATCCTTCGTTTGATAAATTGTATGAAGCAGCATTGGCTGAGAAAAACGATTCACTTCGATATAAAATTTATCAGCAAGCAGATCAGCTAATGATAAATCAAGCGCCGGTGGTGCCCTTGTGGTATGATATGGTGATAAGGCTTGTGCAGCCTTATGTGAAAAATTTTACGCCTAACAGCCTTAATCTTCTTGAACTTAGAAGAGTAAAGTTAGATAACTAATTAACATTATAAGTTAAACTTCGTGTATTCCAATCTGTTACCATTAATTAAGCGTAGCTTACCGCATTCGATGTCTTTTTAAAAAATTATAATGTTTGCTATCCTCACTTTCTTTTTTTGCCACTGGTTTTTGTCCTTGTTTTTTCATTCTTTTTTCCTTCACCGTTTTGCATCCCACCAGATGTACACTACATCAAAAAGATGGGAGAAAGTATTTTATGTGATGACCTGGCTGACGCAGGGTTCTTCTTTTCTTGTTCCGCGGGCTTATGCGGTGATGCATCGCATGCATCACGCTTATAGCGACACGGAAAAGGATCCGCATTCACCGCACTTTTTCAAAGATATCTGGCACATGATGCTGCACACTGTAGTTATCTTCAGGGGATTTCATACCGGCAAAAATTTGCCTGACCCGCAATTCACCAAAGAATATATTCCTATGTGGGATAAACTTGATAAGTTAGGGCACCATACTCTTACAAGAATTTTATTCGGCGCATTGTATACAACCTTCTATATAATTTTTGCTCCCAATATGTGGTGGTTTCTTTTGCTTCCCATACATTTTATTATGGGCCCTATCCAGGGTGCCATCGTTAACTGGTTTGGGCATAAGCTGGGTTACTCTAATTTTAATAATGGCGACCATTCCCGCAATACTACCCCATGGGGCATAATTATGATGGGAGAGTTATTTCAAAATAATCATCACTTCAAGAAATTCGATCCAAACTTTGCAAAGAAATGGTACGAATTCGATTCTACTTTTCTCGTTATGAAAGTTATGAATCGCTTAAAGATTATCCGGCTTATGTCTCTAACGGTTGCAGAACCCATTGTAATCGCGGCTAAAAGTGAAACGATCGAAAGAACGAAGATGATTGTATAAGCTTCTGATTGTATAAGCTACTTTTTCGATTAAGAATTTATGCAATTAGCATTTATTTCGGGCGATTAGTTTTTTTAGCTAAGGGTAATTAAATTTTTATTCCCCGGCAATAACCATAGTTTATTTTTGTTATAATAGGTACTGCTTTTTATTTATCAATAAATTGCGGTGAATTTATAATTGATAAAGATAAATGACACTGAATACTTGCCTGAAATCCACTTATAGTTTTTCCCTTTTGTTCTTCATTTTTTTTAAGATAAACACCGTACATGCCCAGGTATATGGGTGTACTGACCCGCTTGCAAATAATTACAATTCTTCTGCCACAGTAAATGATGGTAAATGTGCTTATAACCCTACCAGTTATACGCCTACGATAAAGGTTGATCCTATCAGTAATGTTTTAATTGAAAGCAGCGGATTGCAAATGGCAGGAAACTATTTGTGGAGCTTTAATGATGGGGGCGGCGCTGCAGCGATTTATAGGATTGATACCCTTACCAATGCGATATTGCAAACCGTTAATCTCTCAGGCGCTACTAATGTTGATTGGGAAGATATTGCCTTTGACGGCACATACTTTTATATTGGAGACTTCGGCAACAATGCGAGTGGGGCGAGAACAGATTTGAAAATTTATAAATTCCCTTTCAGCGCTATTCCTGATTTTACAAGCAATCCTGTCGCGAGTATTCCCTCTGCACAAATTGGCATTTTGTCTTTCATATACAACGATCAGCAGCAGCCACCTGTTGCCGCTTCGTTTGATAGTACAGATTACGATTGTGAAGCTATGCTTGTAGATGGTGGCAAAATTCATCTTTTTACTAAAAACTGGCTCAGCCTTACAACAAGGCATTATATCATCAATACTACTTTGCCTGGAAATTATCTCCTTGATCCGGTAGAAACACTTAGCACGGGGTTTTTGGTAACAGCGGCGGATAAGGCGCCCGGACACAGTACTATCGCCTTACTTGGTTATCAAAATTCCGGGTTTGGAAGCCATTTCCTGGAGTTGCTGACAGGCTATGCTGATGGCTATTATTTTAATGGAAATAAAAGAACAATTAATTTACCAAACGCGAGTATAATGGGGCAAAGCGAAGGCCTCACTTTTAGAGACAGTACCTACGGTTACATTAGCAATGAGAAATTTGTGCGATCATTTGCTGGTTTTACAATTACGGTCAATCAAAAATTGAGGTCTTTTGATATTAAGCCTTTTATCTCATCGGTTTCATCTACAGTTTATAAATTTATCGGCAACGGAAACTGGAATGTATCCTCAAACTGGCTTAATAATAATATGCCGCCTTCAACTATTACAGCCGGAAGTCAAATCATCATTGACCCCGTCACTGGAGGCGGCTGCATTTTAAATATCCCATACACGCTATCTTCAGATTCAATATTTACTGTGAATCAAGGTAAAGAATTTTTGATCCAGGGTAA
>JALYYM010000269.1 GCA_030946565.1 Bacteroidota bacterium
ATTTGTAATGCATGGGCGAGCCGCATTCCATACATGCCATCTTTCGCATCAGTAAAAAGAACGGTGGTGTCTGCTTTTAAAACGGTTACCCTGTCTATTATTCTTTGATTTGATGTGCCGCTAAATTCCAAATGTGTTGTCTCTTCAAGAAATATTTTTCTTTGTTGATTCGTCCAGTTTGCATGATATGAAATCAAACCCTTTTCTCCACCAGATGTTTCCAAAATTTTATCGGTTCTTATCCATCCATATTGTTGTTTTTTCTCTTTTGGAATAGCATAAGAATTATTCCAAAAATCCAGTCCATTCACATTTTCAAAGTTGAACCATATACCAAGATGGTGTGGATGATCAGTAGGGTCGCCCGGCTGTGGATTTATTGGAAACCCTCTTGTAACAATTGTTCCATCCGCAGCATGCACCGGATACAAGACCGGCTTTTCTAAACTATCGGGATAAAGAAAACTAGTGAATATTTTGTCACCAATAAATACATCAATTTTATTTTCATCTGCTTTTACAATCTTTACCATTTCTTCTTGCTGGCAAAATGCTGTGAATACATTGGAGCAGATAAGTGCGCCTGCACAGAGAATTTGAGCTATAGGTTTCATGATATTTGATTGAAGTTTCAAAACTGTTTGTGCTTAAAGGTTAACAATTATAAGACATCAAGCGTGCGTTATTCATTCATGAAAAGCCACGAATGATTTAACTTGTTTTGCTAAAATAAACTATTATAAAAAGGTACAAAAACAAATACTGTTACTCTGGTTTTATTCATGTCAGTATCGTATTTTATTAATTAAATTTTTAGAAACCTTTAGGATTCGGCGCTTAGAAGCCGCGGCTTCTCTCTTTTGGGCATCACAAATATTTTCCTTGAAACATGGGCCAATAAAGGGGTTTCACAATTATTTCACAGGATTAAGATTAGCAAAAAGCATATAAGTTGTGTTGAGCAGGAAGGTTCCCCTGTTTACTTTTACATAATTGCTTGAAATGAGCGATGTGATTATTTGAAGGGAAATTAAATCAAGCTAAAATGAATACAAAGAATATAGATATAGTTAGAAAAGCCGCTTTTATAAGTGGCGATTACACCAGGACGAATGCCATCATTGGCTCCGCCTTTAGAAGAACTTCGCTCTTGCGAATGTATAGAATCGCTACAAGCGTATTTTTCTTTATTGCCGGGCTAACTTTTGCCACATGGGCAAGCCGCATACCAGACATTCAGCACAAGTTACAATTAAGTGATGCAGGCCTCGGTGGAGTCTTGTTTGCCCTGCCTGTTGGTTTAATGGTGAGCCTTCCCATCTCAGGATGGATGGTGTCACGGTATGGTAGCAGGCGAATGGTAATCGCTGCCGCATTACTGTATCCGATGATATTGTTGTTGCTTGCAATGGCAGGGTCAATCTTACAGCTTTCGGCTGCCTTGTTTTTATTTGGTATGCTCGGCAACCTGATTAATATAGCCATGAATACACAGGCCGTAGGCGTAGAGAAGTTATATGGAAAATCTATCATGGCTTCTTTCCACGGCCTTTGGAGCCTTGCAGGATTTACAGGGGCACTCGTTGGCACCTTTTTTGTTTCTGCGGGGATGCCGCCCCTTATACATTTTTCTATTGTATGTCTCGCAGCAGTCTCACTGGTTATTGCCACTCATAAATTCACGATACCACATGATAACGGAGACGGGCAAACGCAAAAATTATTTGTGAGGCCAGATAAGAAAATTTTACTGTTAGGCCTGATTGGTTTTTGCAGTTTGTTGTGCGAAGGAGCAATGGCGGATTGGAGTGGGGTGTACTTTAAAAAAATCGTGCAAACTCCTGAGGCATTCATTACACTTGGTTATGTTGCTTTTACGTCCACAATGGCTTTAGGCCGCTTTCTCGGCGATTGGCTGGTTACAAAATTTGGAGTAAAGCGAATGTTACAGATGAGCGGTATAATGATGACTACAGGTTTACTGATAGCTGTGATATTTCCTTACCTGTTGACGGCAACGGCAGGATTTTTTCTCGTTGGTTTTGGTGTCTCCTCGGTAGTGCCTATTGTATATGGATTAGCAGGAAAATCCAACACAATGTCTGCAAGTACAGCACTCGCAGCCGTCTCAACGATAGGATTTCTCGGGTTTTTAATAGGGCCACCATTAATAGGCTTTCTTTCGCAAGCTATTAATTTGCGTTGGTCATTCGCACTCGTTGCCTTGTTAGGATTTGGTACAACCATCCTCTCGGGTAAACTGAACAATAAATAAATTATTAAACTATAAAAAGAAATTTTATGAAACACAAATTTGAAAATGATAAACATAATAAAGATGGGCCCGGGCAAACCGACAGCTACCCGGTGCGCTCAATACTTTCCGGGCAAATAATTAATGACTCTCAAAATAACGCTAAACAGGGTTTTGTGGCGTGGCCTGAGAAGACATTACCATTGAAGAATAACGATGAAGAGATCGAAGTTTTAGAAGGCAGAACAAAGGGTGGTGGGTATGTTGCCTATCCGAAAAAGAAAACGAATCTCTTACCTACGCTAAAAAGCGATACAAACAACTGCTGATTTTCTTACCTTATGACAAACGTGGTTTAACTAAAACGCAAAAAAAAATTATGTGCCGTTGGTGTAAAAACATCAACGGTTTTTTTTGTGGTTATTTCACTAACGGTTATCCTTAGCTGACACAGCGAAATTAAACTCAAAGTAATTTTTCAATCGCGGAGCTATATTAAAGTAGTAAATACCTTTAAAATTTATATCATGATTAAAACGCTCGAAAAGTACTTTAGTCACAGCATGATAAAATCACTTTTAAAAATAATTTATCATGAAAATTACATCCACATTACAAAGGCTGAAATAATGGCATTGATTTTTATCTTTAGTTCAACTATACCTTTTTTCTTTTTTCCTTTGCTCACTTTGCACAAAGGATACATATCCCCATGTTAATAAAAACAAAAGTCCGTGAAGCTTCGCAGGCTTTTGTTGTATAATCCGGGTTAAAGCTCTGGGTGTAATTTTCATTCGGATGAAAAGATTTCGCCTAATATTTTTAAAGATCACCGCATGGAGAAAATTAGATATTGGATTGATGATTTCGAAAGTCATGTGTATGCTTAACGATTTTATCTCAATCAATTTGTAAACAATTTTTGAAGCATTTCTCCCTTGTTCATTAACTTTTGTAACAGGGTGATTTGGTTACCTGCTCTCACGAGGTTTTGATTTTTGTACGCTGCTCCGTAATAGACATCGTTGCAAAGATAGTCAGTAAGAAATCGTATAGCCTGCATGTAAATCATGAACTCGCCGGCATAAATAAAATTGCTTTTTTCTTCGATAGATAATTCTTCATTCATTTCATTCATATATCCTTTAGCGATGGCAATAAAATAATCGTCCCTGATTTCAATTTTAGAAAAATCTTTTTCTTCTTCGTTTACCGGTGAAAGATAGGTTCGTAACATATCTCCAACATCGCTTATAAAGTACCCTGCCATTACGGTATCAAGATCTATCACACACAAGCCTTTATCTTCTTCATCAAAAAGTACATTGCTGATTTTTGTGTCATGATGTGTAACCCTTAACCTGAATTCAGGATTCTTTAAAATTCGTTCATACGTTTCAACGATATTTTTGTTTCCACGGATAAACCGGATCAATTCTTTTGATTCTTTTATCCGGCTTGTATTTCCTTTTATCAACGCTTCAGAAAATTGACGATATCTCATGGAAAGATTATGAAAATCCGGTAAGGTGATTTGTAATTTTTCGACCGGGAAGTGTGCTAATAGCCTGCTGAATTTTCCAAATTCTTTGGCTGCTTCAAAAGCCTGCCCGGGAGTTTCTGCAGCGCTTATAGTGTGCGATTTTTTTACAAAAGGTAAAAGCCTGAAATAGCCTTTGCCGGGAAGGAACGTCATCCCTTCCTTCTTTTTCGTTTGTAGCGGAACAATGAATAAATAGTTTGGTGCATGCTCAAACAGGTACTCAGCAAGTACTTTCAGGTTGGATGCTATATCCGGGGGCCGCTTAAACACTTCGCTATTAATTTTCTGTAAAATGTAATCATTATATGAATTTTTTAATCTCCACGTTTGGTTGATTAATCCATTATTTATTGGCTCAATGTCAAATTGATTTTCATCGAGATCGTATGCCGAAAGTATTTGTTGGATCACTAGAGATGTTTCAGGTATTATTGTACTATTTTAGGTACATGAAATTACCAGTTTTAGTATAGCTGTAGTGAGCATTTTTCTATTTGACCCACAAAGATTTTGGCCTTATGGGTGAGATGCAGCAGGGTGGCGTAAATCCATGGCGTGGCATGATCTGGGGTGATACACAAGTATGGCTGGATAAATATGATCATCCCCTTTGGCCAAGAACGTGAAATCATACCCTTACTCAAAGACCAAAAAGTTGGATTGATGGTTTGGTCATCACTGGCGGGCGGCTTGCTTAGTGGTAAATACAATCGCAACGAGGAAAATAAAGAAGGCGGAAGAAGACTAGTGGTGGGAAGTTTTAAATTTTTAGACAAAATCATTGTGCTTGAAATACAGCTATGCCTCACCGTTAGTCCTGCTGTCCGGAATAATAAAACATTGTCTTCCCCGCGCTTGTAACTCAGCGTAAGTAGAAATATATTTACGCAATCATCAAATACATTATGGTTATGAAAAGAATATTTATCCTGATAACAACGATGTGCATTATGCACAATTGCTTTGCACAAGATGCAGGCCGCAAGTTTGACACATTGATAGACGCTTATGCAAAA
>JALYYM010000696.1 GCA_030946565.1 Bacteroidota bacterium
TAAAGCATACGCATTATTAAAGCCAATTGGTTGCAGCCATTTTAAATTATACTGCTGATGAAATTGATGCTGTACATAGTTGTACACTTTTTCTTTATCGCCTCCAAGTGAAGCCACAGTTGAATCAGTTGCTTTCAAAATAACCAGTAAGCCTGTGCCCGTATATTCAGGATACATATCAATTTGGTTATTCGTTAATGCATCAAAGCAAATTTTAGTACCACCCAAGCCTGTCTTTGTTTCTACATTTAAATCTGTATTTCCTTTTATCAGCATGGCATACATGGCAGTAAGAATGTATTGCTCTCCAAATATTTTTGAGCCAAGCCTGATAACACCTGCATTTCCATTTTGTGATTCTTTATACAAACTTTGTTCCATCAAAAACTCTTTTGCCACTTTTTCCGGGCTTTGCTTTAGATAATCAACGCGATAATTTAATTCCGTCATTACAGAATCACTAATGTGGCCTGCTAACATGTTGAGCACACCTTCCAGCCTGGGGTATTTTCGAAGCACTTCTTCACGAATAACGGGAGCGGCATAATAAGGAGGAAATATTCCTTTATTATCGTTTAATACCACAAGATCAAAAGCCTTCAACCTCCCATCTGTACTATAGCCACTGATAACATCCAGTTGCTTTTCATAAGCTGCTTTGTACATTACAGCATCGCTTATTACAACCGTCCTGATATTTAATTTGTAAATTTTTTTAAGGCCGAGGTAGCCATCTTCCCTTCCCATAAACTCAGGAGTAAAACCTGCAAGCATTTTACTTTCATACAGATCCGGCAACAGGTAAAAAGAAGAAAGCGCTACCAATGAAAGCGGTAAAAGCCAGAAGCCCATCCTTATTTTTTTAACGTTCATTTTCTGCACCCTTGATAAAATAAAATCAAATGATATAGCAAGCAGAGCGGCAGGAATTGCGCCTGCCAAAATCATATTGGTATTATTGAGCGCAATGCCTCCAAAAATAAATTCGCCAAGGCCGCCTGCCGCGATGTATGCTGCAAGCGTTGCTACGCCTACGTTTATAACAGTTGCTGTTCTTATACCGGCGAGTATAACGGGCATGGCTAAAGGCAGTTCTACTTTCGTGAGTATTTGCCTGCCGCTCATACCCATTCCCTTTGCCGCTTCTCTTACTGAAGCGTCCACACCGGTAATACCCGTAAATGTGTTTCGCACAATTGGCAGCAATGCATATAGAAATAAAGCAACTATAGCAGGCTTAGGGCCGATGCCCAATAATGGAATCATAAATCCTAACAAGGCGATACTTGGAATGGTTTGTAATATGCCGGTGAACCCCAAAACCGGTGCAGCAAATTTTTTTCTTTTAGCAATAAATATTCCTAAAGGAAGGCCAATCGCTACGGCAATGAGCAATGAAGTGAATGTAAGCCCAATGTGCGCAATTACCTGGTCCAGTATCTTGCCGGATTGCTGGCGCATAAAATCAAACAATGATTGTTGGGATTCATTCATTGGCTTTCGATTTTAGCGCATTCAACGCTGTGAACAATGTGTCGTAAACGGCATAGCGGGCTTCACCATTAATTGAATTTTTTACCGTGATATTTTTACCTGGCTGATTTGATAAAATATCCAATGCTTCCCAAATACTTTTGCATTTATCGATTTCAATCGCACTATTATTACTACTATTTTTACCAGATAAATACGGCCAGATATCCTGCAGCAAGATGGTAGTTAACTCAAGTTGCATTTGCTGTGATTCAAAAAAACCGGCGACAAACTTATTGGCCGGGTTAAACAACAGATCGCCGGGGCTGCCTGCCTGCACTATCTTTCCCTTGTCCATTAGTAAAATTTTATCACCCATATCAAAAGCCTCCCTCACATCATGTGTCACCATCACAATTGTTTTCTTTTTCAGCACTTCAAGTTGTGAAAACTCTTTGGTAATGCTGCTCCTTGTCACCGCATCGAGAGCGCCAAAAGGCTCATCCATAAGCAGCACCGGTGGATCAGCAGCCAGCGCTCTTGCCAGCCCTACCCGTTGTTGCTGCCCCCCGCTCAATTGCTGCGGATAGAGTTGCAGGTAATCTTGCGGAAGATGCAATTGCTCTAATAACTCAGCAGTTCTTTTTTCAGTTTTGCTTTTTGGCCACTTTAAAAGACCTGGAACGATGGCAATGTTTTCGGCGATGGTATAGTGAGGAAATAATCCGTTGTGCTGCAAGACATAACCGATGTTCCTCCGCAGCTCTTCAGGCGAAACATCTTTAATATTTTGTCCATCAACTTCAATAGTTCCGGATGAAGTTTCTATAAGGCGGTTGATCATTCTGAGTGTAGTCGTTTTACCACAACCGCTTGTACCCAGTAATACAACGTTTTCCGCTTCATCTACCTCAAAAGAAATATTGTCAACAGCTTTTGTTTTACCAAAATATTTTACCACTCTGTCAACCTTTATCATTTTTGAATTTTGATGAAACTAATATGAGAAAACGCCAAAGAAATATGCTTGCTTGTATGAAATTGAGATATTAA
>JALYYM010000723.1 GCA_030946565.1 Bacteroidota bacterium
TCACGGTGAAATTTTGTAAACAGATTCCGGTAAAAAACAAATAAAAACACCATCCGTTTAAGGGATGGCGTTTTATTTGTTTCAAGGATTATTTAATAACCGTTTTACTAAATCCTTGATTATCCACAACCAACCTAATTACATAAATTCCTTTTGCTTGTGTATCCATGTTTAGCGGAAGGCTGTATGTTCCTTGCGCAATGGTTCCTTTATCAATAGTTTTTATAAGCCTTCCTTCTACGGTGAAAATTTGTATGGCCACATTTGATGTTTTGGAAATTTGCAATTGTATCCAACTATTATTTGTAACCGGGTTACCAAATACCGCCCATGCAAAGTTTTTAAAATCAAGCCGGATGGTGGAAGAGTAATTGAATTTTCCATCCAGGTCTATTTGTTTAAGCCGGTAAAAATTAAACCCGCTCACTATTTTATTGTCGGTAAAACTATAATTATTTACAAGCGACGTTGTGCCATTTCCGGGTACAAAACCAACGGGAATAAAGATTGTACCGTCTGTGCTTCGTTCTACTTCAAAGCCTTTATTATTCAGTTGTGTTGCGGTACTCCATTTAAGTAAAGCCTGGTTATTCAGCAAGCTGCCGTCAAAATTTATAAAAGTTACCGGTAATACAGCGCCTTGTGTGGTAGTGATGCTGAGTGTATAATTGGCGAACTCAGCTGCGCTGTAACTATTGATCTGTACATAATAAGTGCCGGCAGCCAGTGTAGCGAAGAATAAACTATCTGTACCGGGTGCCCCGGCATTAAAAATTTCTTTGGAGCCTATTTGCGTTGTGCCGTTACTGTTATATACCGTCATAATCATATCCAGCGTGTTGTTACTATACACACTTCCCCGCTGCATATGCAGGTAAAAATATAGTGCCCCGCTTGTAAGGGTGGTTACTTTATACCAGTCTGTTGTATCACGTGCATTATTGTAATAGTAGCCCGAGTGTCCTTTGGCGTAGCTGTTTAAGGGGAAATTTATCGCCGTTGTATAAGTTCCATTAGGCTCAGCATCATTAGGAATTACCGGCGTAAACAGGCTGTCAACAATTGTGTAGCCTGCAAATTCACTTGTAGTATAAGATTGCACTTTTACATAGTAAGTGCCGGGAGCCAGCCCATCTGTAGTGATAACATTGGTTCCCGGCCCGCCTGCATTAAACACTTCCATTGAACCCAGCTGGGTAGTACCGTCGTTATCATACAGCCAAACATTTACATCAAGTGTGTTCGAACTGTAAACACTTCCTCTTGCTGTAGTAAGGTATACCCGTAACAGGCCATCGGCGTTTGTGGTAACCTTATACCAATCAGTGGTATCGCTTTGGTTATTATAATGGTAACCAACATGCCCGGTCTGGCTTGCATTAAGCGACAATACAGCGGCAGTTCCTCTTGAGCCATTTGGTTCTGCATCATTGGGAAGAGGCGGTGTAAATAAAGTATCTGAAATGGTGTAATCAGCAAATTCCGCAGCAGTGTATGGTTGCACTTTTATATAATAGGTTCCGGGTTGTAAACCATCAGTAGTAATGATGTTGGTTCCCGGGCCGCCTGAATTAAATACTTCCATGAAACCTAACTGCGTTGTGCCATCATTATCGTACAGCAAAACATTTACATCGAGTGTGTTCGTGCTGTAAGCACTTCCTCTTGCGGTAGTAAGGTACACCCGCAATAAACCATCTGCTGTTGTGGTAACCTTATACCAGTCAGTGGTATCTCTTTGTTTGTTATAATAATAACCTACATGCCCTGTTTGGCTTCCGTTAAGTGGCAATACAACAGCGCTGCTTTTTGCACCGTTTGGTTCCTGGTCAATAACTATTGAAGGTGTGAACAGGCTATCCGAAATAGTATAAACAGCAAATTCGCTAAGAGAATACGGTTGCACTTTTATATAATAAGTTCCGGGTTGCAAGCCATCAGTCGTAATAACATTGGTTGCCGGCCCGCCCGAGTTAAATACTTCCATGGCACCCAACTGCGTTGTGCCGTCATTGTCGTACAGTGAAACGTTGACATCAAGTGTGTTGGTACTATATACACTGCTTCTTTCGGTAGAAAGATAAATGCGCAAAAGCCCGTCAGCGTTCGTTGTTACTTTATACCAGTCTACTGTATCTCGAAGATTATTATAGTAATAACCTGTATGGCCTGTTGTACTGCCGTTAAGTGGAACCACCAGGGCCGAAGCTGGTGCTGCATTCGGTTCCATATCATTGGCAAGTGCCGAAGTAAATAAGCTATCGGCCAGTGTATAAGAGCCGTACGAAGTGTTGAACGGCGTGATCTTCACATGGTAAGTGCCTGCAGAAAGTCCATCAGCATTAAGTATAACAGTAGAGTTGTTGTAGGATTCCACTGTGCCGCTAACTGCGGTCGTTCCATCGTTATCATAAACAGTCATATACAAATCAGTAGGGCTAACCGTTGTTAACTTAACCCGGAGAAGACCGTCGGAGGTAGTAGTTATGTTCCAGGTATCGCCCGTTGCGTTAGTTATAGTTCCATTCACACTTGTATTTAATGGCAACACACCACCCTGTGACTTCGCGTTGAACGCAACAAGAATAAAAAAATAAAAAAGAGGTAAAAATTTAATTTTCATAATGGTTGTATTAATTGTAAATGAGTTTTTTTAAAAGTTGCAAATGAGTTTTTATTATGGAACCAAACACATTAAATAATGTTAGGCATTAGTGTAAACAAAAAGGGGGTATAGTTTTACAGGATTGGACGAAGTGGTTGTTAAAACCGGCAGCATCAGCCTGGCAGTAATTCCTCAAAGGCAGTTGCTTTACATTATAAAATAGCTGCCTTCTTTTATAACAGCAAACAATTTTTTTGACTGAATCCGCGGGCTTTTATACAATGACACGATAAATATAGTATGCAAAACCTTTTATAAAACAACGGTTACGTCACCCTCAATACATTCTTGACAAGCCATCGTTTTTACTTGACCAAAGAATAGCCACAGTTTCTATTTTGGTGTTATTTTGTGATTCGTAAAAACTACTAAATGAAGTCTGGTGTATACAGATGGCTCGTAAGAAATAAAATTCACTACTTAGTAGGCTGGATAGGAGCATCATGCTTTTTCATGATACTTTTTTATGACACTAGCACCGCGATATTTCCGCAATGGGTGGGCAACTTGCTGGTGACCGGTTTGGCAGTACCTGTTTGTTATTATGCAGCAAAAACGCTTACGCCGCGGTATCTATATAAAAAAAGGATTGGCAAATTTGTTGGCTTTATCCTCGTCCTGGCATTTATAAATTCAATCATTACTTATTTGATTGCTCTTTTTATTTATCACCTGTTAACGGGGCATCCCATGTTTCGTTCAGCCAATTACGTTATTGCAATCAGCTTTGGAATATTGCTGGCAAACATCATTTTAATTTCGATAAGTTGTATAGTTAAGATAATTCGCGACCGGTTTTATATGGAACAGCAACTGCTGGAAGTGGAAAAAGAAAAGATAGCCACGGAACTCAATTTCTTGCGTTCGCAAATAAACCCGCACTTCTTATTTAATGTGATGAACACAATTTATTTCCAGGTTGATAAAGAAAATGTGCAGGCAAGAGGATCTGTAGAAAAACTCTCTGAAATGCTGCGCTACCAGCTATATGAATGTACAACGGACAAGATTGACATTGCCAAAGAAATAGAATATATAAAAAATTATGTGGCCATGCAAAGCCTTAGAATGGAAAAGGGAACGGACATTACTTTACTGATTGCCGAAAACTTATCCGGTTTTTTTATTGCGCCTTTATTATTGTTGCCCGTGATAGAAAACGCATTCAAGCACATTTCCAATTTTAAAAACCCTGTAGAAAATAAAATACATATTTCACTACAAAATGAAAAAGACCGGTATTTTGCTGTAAGGGTTAGCAATACATTTGATACTTCTGCACCGGTAAATCATTTACTCAATTCCGGCGGGCTCGGCATGCAAAATTTAAAACGGCGGCTGCATCTTCTTTATCCTAACCGGCATGAATTCAGCATTAATGAAAAGGATAAGCTTTTTGAAACAACAATTAAAATTCAATTATTATGATTAATTGCCTGGTGGTGGATGACGAGCCTATTGCCCGCAATGGCTTGCTGGAGCACATCAGGCAGATTGATTTTTTAAACCCTGTTGCCGAATGTAAAAGTGCGCTCGATGCTGTTGAGTACCTGGAAAGAAAAGATATAGACCTTATTTTCCTGGATATACAAATGCCCCGGCTCAACGGCATAGATTTCATTAAAAATTCGGCTTCACTTCCTTCGGTGATTTTTACTACTGCCTACCCTGAGCACGCAATCGAGGGTTATGAACTGGATATACTTGATTATTTGCTAAAGCCCATAAGCTTTAATCGTTTTTTAAAATCTGCACTCAAAGCCCGGGATTTTATTGGCTTAAAAAACAGGAAGGAAGTTGCTGTAATTAAAGACTTTTTCTTTATAAAATGCAATCAAAAAATAGAGAAGATAAAAATGAATGATGTGCTGTACATTGAAGGCATGTCGAATTATGTAATTGTACATACGCTGCAAAAAAAATATATCTCCTACCTTACGTCGCGTAGTATTGAAGAGCAATTGCCGCACGAACTCTTCGTACGCATTCACAAGTCTTTCCTGGTAGCAGTTAACTCCATTGAAACCATTGATGGCAACGAAATAAAAATTGGCAATTTTACCTTGCCCATTAGTAAGAGCTACAAAGAAAATATAATGAACAGCATATCAAATAGATTATTTAAAAGGTAGTATTCAATGTTGCGTTAAAATTCCTTTTATAGAAACCCTTTACAAAAATACCGGTAGAGCGGCAACAGAAACAGGAGTTTGGCTTCGCACTACCAGTGTGGGCGTGCAATCTTTCTTTTTAAAAGAAGATACCAAAGGGGAATCACTCATGCTTACCGGCGATCTGAATTTAGCGGATGTGGAATGGGTAGTGCAATACCGTATAGACAGCCCTTATAATTTTCTTTTTAAAGTAAGAAACCCGGAATCCACTTTACGTGATATTTTCAGCCCCTCGCTGGCATCGTAACAAGAGTTAATCCGCAACTGTTTTCCTGCATCTCAATCCCCTACCTCCTTGTATTTATAAAAAAGTCGAGATTAATGCTTTCAAAAGTTATTGGGTATTTTGCCATTTTCTGAAAGTCCTTTAAATACTTTGTTACGGCATGATAATTCTTCAGACTCGATTCGCTTTTGCCTTTTCCCCTATTTTTGATTTCCCCTTTGATAAATCTATCAGCCAACAAAAAGAACTCTGATTTATCAGCATTCGCCTTGGACTGATTTTGATTAATAAATTTCTTTAAAATTTTCTTTATGTAGGCAGCAGTAGGGATGCCATCTTTCAAAGCTTCATTATAAGATCGGAAGCATAAGTTTTCTAATATTTCTAAAAGATCGTTTAAAAGATATTTCCATCTAATATCGTTTTATCTTTTT
>JALYYM010000728.1 GCA_030946565.1 Bacteroidota bacterium
TATATTTCGGTAATGGATAAACGCATTTTTGGAAAATTACTTCGCGAAGAGTTAATCACCCAATCAGAATTTGAAAAAGTAGAATTGCAAGAGCATGAGCCTGTATCTGTTCATTGGGACCTGCGTATGCTTTTATATTTGGGCATTGTGCTGCTCACCACTGCCCTGGGAATTCTTGTTTATAAAAATATAGATACCCTTGGCCATGACGTGATTATTGCCGCCATCGGAATTATATGTGCCGGCTGCTTTATGGTATTGTTTTAAAAATGCGCAAAAATATTCGCATGAAAAAATAACCTCTTCCCATGTATTGTTCGACTATATATTGTTGTTCGGTTGCCTGTCGCTTTTAACTTTCGTTGGTTATTTGCAATTCGAGTACAATGTATTCGGCAACAAATGGGGACTTGCCACCTTCATTCCCATGGTGGTGCTTTTTATGGCCGCTTACTATTTTGATCATCTCGGCGTTTTAATCCTTGCTATCGTGAACCTTGCAGCATGGTAGGTATAACCGTTACCCCATTACAGATACTTCGTTCAAACGATTTTGGAAGTGCAAACCTGATTTATTCGGGTTTAGTACTGGGAAGCTTTCTTGTGGCTGTTTCCTGTGCTTCAGTTTTTTATCATATTAAGGCCCATTTTTATTTTACTTACAAAAATTTTGGCTGCCTTAGGCCGTGGACTAGTAAGCCTAAAAGGCTTTAGACAAAAATCTATAAGCAAGCCATGACATTTGAAAATTGCAAATGTATCCCTCTGGGAAAGCCGTAGTAATTAAAAGCAATAATTTTTACCCACAAAAATTTCGCGGAGCCTTATTTTTTTATAAATCTAACCTGTATCTTATTTACTCCATCAGCAATTTTTGCAGTATAAATTCCCGGCGGCAATTTGTTTACAGAGGCACGCAAGGTTCCGCTGCCATTCAGCATTATTTGTTGGGAGAGCCGTCCTGAGATATCATATATGTTCAGCGTTGAGTTATTAAACATAAAGCCAGTATGAATGTAGAGCGCATCGGATACGGGATTCGGATATACCGTGAAATAGTTTTGGCCATTGAATTCTATAAATTTTATTGCGCTAAGCTGGTATGTATTATCAAGATTCACCTGCCGCAGCCGATAATAATTTTTAACTGAAGTAACGGTCGCATCGGTAAAGTTATAACCAGCGCCTTTGCCATCAACACTGAGACTGCTGACAAAACCTATCGAATCAAAAGCATTTCCGTCAATGCTGCGTTCAATTATAAAACCCCGGTTGTTATTCTCTGAATAAGTATTCCAGCTAAGTATTACCGAATGATCATCTTTTTTATTTGCAGTAAATGCAAGGCCAGAAACGGCAAGCGTTCCACTCGCTTTACTATATTGTAGCATCCACTCAAAAACATTGAGGCCATTTGGCTTAAAATTTAAATCGTAAGTAGCCGTCCACGCATCGTGCGTATTACTTTGAAAAATAGTTTTTATAGCAAAGGGATTGGGAGGTGCAGGAACAGTATCTATCGTGTTTACATAATCAACCGTATAAAAAGAAGGAACAGTTGGATCTCCATTATTGTGCGTAGCCCAAACGGCAATGTTTGCGGCCGCAATATTCTCGCAACGAAAATAAGCCGGCCATGAAGCGCCGGCAATTGGTACGATAGCAGCAATCCTCTTTCCATAATTAATATCGTCTCCTGCATACTGCCAAACGACACCGCCGCCCATGCTTAGTCCCGTTAAATAAATCCGGGAAGTATCTATGTGATAATTCTTAATCGCATAATTAATTATATCGTCAATATTTATATCGTCAGGCCATACGGTAAACTGCGGAGATAATACTATAAACTTAAAAGTTTGCCCTTTTACATTGAATGAATTTGGAAAAATGCCTTGACTAATAAGTTTCGGCGGCCCATTTCTCAATACCCGGCTAATTTGTGAAGGGCTGCCATCACCGGTTTCACCACTGCCATGCACGAAAATCATTAAAGGGTATTTTTGGCTGCCTGATGACGAATAACCTTGTGGCAAATATTCGTAATAAGCGTTTGAAAGTGGTGTCATTGAGATATATTTTGGTGTTTGAACTTGTGCAAAAACACCTTGAAATATAAATAGAGACGAGATTACGAGTGTATAGCGAAAAGCGGAGAAAACGTTTTGATTTTTCATAAACAATTTTCCCAATTGTTCAAAAATCAGTCCACTTTTGAATATACGATAAAGCGCACAAAACCTTTTAGCCTAAAAAATGATTATAGGAAAGCCTGGCGTTGATATAGGCAGGGTTGTAGTAAAGCCAACAAATATTTCTGAGAAGAAAAACTAATTCACATTTAAAGAAGAAACAACTAATGTTTTGCCGGTTAAAATAGTGAAGCTGGTACCAGGTGTAACAGTATAAGGAATATTTAGTACGCACTGGCCTCCTGAAATATTATTGATAATTATCTCACTGCCGATGTTGGTGGGTTGAGGAGGAACTACATTATTAACCCAGTTGCCAGGAACATTCCAGTTGCCATCGCCATTAAAAGTATAAGTAACAGGTAGGTTTTGCGGCGCATCGGGCGTTACAGATACTGGTTGATTGCTGTTTGATTGCGTAGGTAATTTTTCTTTTGCATTTATAGGAGCAGGAGTGCTTTTTTGCTGGCTAAATGCAGCCCCGGATGTTATACAAAAAAAGACCAGGAGGATAAGTATATTTTTCATATTTTCTTAAAAAGCTAAAGTTAGTAAGATTTTGTTTCAGGGCAAGCAGGCAAAATTAATTTTATTTTCGCAACTTTTTTTTAATTCACCGTAAGATTTCCGTTTACCTGCAGAATTTTACCAGGCGGCACTTTAAAAGTGGTACCGCTGCTCACTGTATATGGCACATTTAAAATACATTGGCCTCCCGCCGCATTATTTATTATAATCTGGCTGCCAGCATAAGTGATTGGAGGAGGGATTAAATTCCCGGACCAGTTTGAAGGAACATCCCAGTTTCCATTGCCCGTAAAAGTATAGATAAGGGCCTGTGAAGACAGCCATATTCCTGAAATGGCCAATGAATCAGTGCTTACGCCGGCATAGGGTAATTGGTATAAGTCTTCCACCGTTCTTAATACATTATAGTGGGTAACCGGCTGGCTATAGCTGCCGCCTTTTACATCTGCGCCGGTAAATGAAGTGAGAATGTGGTTGCCTGAAGAATTATCATCCTCATCAAAAGTGAGAATAAAAAGGCTGTTATTATTGATGCACCATTGAATATATCCATCAAGATTATTTTGAATCCAGGTATCACCGGCGGCAACACTTCCATCATGCATATCGTGGTTAAGATTAGGAATCACAAAGCTCAATGTTGGAAGCAGGTTGTAATTAGTGGGGAAATCAGCGAATGGCCTGTTAGATGTTGCAGGTATCGAATTAGTTCCTGATCCCTGCCAGTTTACCCATGGGTTATGTTTCCTCGCGTAAGCGCCGGAGGTTCCTACATTTGAGCCCACAGAAGGGAGATCTTCTGAATAGCCGATAAAACTAAGGCTGCTATTTATTAATGAACCACCAAGATTTAAGGCAGTAAAAGGCAGATTTGCCGGTATGTTATTATTGGTTATACCCTGGTTACTACCGGAATACAGCATCAGGTAATTGGGCTGACTGGGATGCGTGAGGCCAGAAGAGTTTGTAAGCAGTGCCGTATGTGCATTGCTTAAAAGACTATTTATATATGGGGCCTGCACACTGCCGGCAATATTATTATAGGACCTGTTTTCCATAATACAAATAACGGTATGTGCAGGTGTTGCCTGGGCAGGACAAACGAATGAATAAATGATTAAGAAAAGGAAAATAAAAATTGTTTTCATAAAAGATATTAGCTATAAAAAGATAAAAGTTTGTAAAAGCCAGTACTATATTAATTGTAAGGTGGCGTCCGTTTGGTGAGCGGTGAATGGTCAATTACTGCCGATGCACCATTGCCCATTCACGCTAACTTAACACTACTTTGCAATATAAAAAAGCCGCAATAAAATATTGCAGCTTTTTTTAAAAATTGATTTGAATCTAATAATTAATTTGAATCTTAATTATGATTCATCGCCTCCTTCCTGGTCTTGTAGTTGTCGGAAGTACCAACCTTTGAATTATTGTCGTTAGTTATATCGTTATTTTCAGCCGGCTTACTTACCCTTAAATTATTTTGAACGTGGGTAACACCAGACACAGAATCTGCAATATCTTCTGCCCTTCTTTTATTTTCCTTGCTATCTACACTTCCGGTTAGCGTAACTTCAGTTCCATCTACATTTACTTCAATGTTTGAAGCATCAAGCATCCAATGGTCCCCAAGATGATCATTCACGTCTTCTTTAATTCTTTCTGAAGAACGGGTATAATTTTTTGGCCCTTTGCCCCTAAGATTGTCATCCCTTAATTCATCCATTCTGCGCCTGCGCTTTGCCTCGTCATCGCCAAACCATGAAGACACTTCGTCTGTTGTTTTATCCCACCATCCACGGTCTTGCCTGCTATAGTCGTTACTATCTCTGAAGTTTTTTTCGTTATTGCCATGTGCCTTGTAATCGTTTGGCCGGTAGTCATCAAACCTCTTGTTATATTGAGGCCTGTTTGAGTTGTACTGATTTTCATATTGCCTTCCATACCAGTTACTATCTCCGCTATTCTGATAATCCTGATCCCCAAACGCTGAATAGCTGCCGCCATTTGATTGCCGGTAATTGTAATCGGGGCCTTCTAGATCATCGTTGCGATATTGATTTCTGTTGTAATCAGAATTGCTTTGCCTGTACCTGTCGTTGTTAAACTGACTTTGGTTTCTCTTTTCACTCCCATTATCGTTAGTCCACTGTTGGTCGTAATCTGAGTTTCTATATCTATTTTTCATTTTAAAAAAATTTAAGTGAATAATATTTTAATAATGAAAAAACTATACCTGCATAGAGTAATCGCACAAATGTTAAAATAAATAATAGACTTTTGCTTGCGGGCCAACGTTGATCCATTTAAATTTTAACACTCGCGGAGCAGGAGAAATATTTTCGGCTACTAAAATGTTGGAAAGAAATCTACAGTTTTTGTTGAATTGGCTCTACGGCTATATTAAAAATTAGAAATAATTTTCTAAAATATCTTTTTGAAGAAAACCTTCATATCATTCCATGAAGCACTATCTGCAGCAGCATTATATGCAATTGGCAAATTAAACTTTTGGCCTAACGCCGTAGCAGCAGGATTAGTAAATGCATGTGTTGCATTAGGATATGATTTAAAAGTATAATCAACACCCGCCGAATCCATAGATTTTTTAAAAGCAGCAACCGCATCGGGAGGTACAAATTTATCAGCCTCTCCATGACATATAAGAATCTTAGCTTTTAAAGAATCTTTATTCACCGGCACTCCTGAAAGATCACCATGAAAACTTACTACACCAGTCAAGTTTGCTCCAAGTTTGGCAGCATTCAGCACGATAAACCCTCCGTAACAATAACCTATGGCAGCGATCTTTGTAGAGTCAGTTTGAGGATAGGTTTTCAATTCTTTCATTGCAGCATCGAGCCTCGTTTTTGCTAAGGTTGGATCTTTATAAAAAGGAGTTGCCAATGCCTGCGCACTTGCCGGATCTTCACCCAACTTTCCATCACCATACATATCTACTGCCATAGCAATGTAACCAAGCTGTGCAAGTTGCTTCGCCCGGTTTCTTGTGTAATTTGTTAACCCCCACCATTCATGCACTACCAATACACCAGGGCGAATGCCTTCTTTATTAGCATCGTAAGTAATAAAGCCGATATAGGTTTTGCCATTAAGGTTATATGATATCGAATCTTCTTTTATATTGACAGACGTTGATGTACTTGCCGTGTCCTTTGTAGCTGTAGTTTCACTGCTGCTATCATGGCTATTGCATGATACAGCAACTGTCATTACCAGGCAAAACAG
>JALYYM010000751.1 GCA_030946565.1 Bacteroidota bacterium
TCCGTTTTTAAAAAATCTTTTTTTGCACTTGATATTTTTAAGAGAGATGCAAATTGCCTGTAAATCATTTTTGGAATGTGAACCAAAGCTTTTGCCATTCCTTTTTGTTTGCTTTGCGTAATCACAATCAATATAAAATTAACTGCAAACAAAACCAGGATGATTATCCATACTATACCAATAACCGGCTTTACAAAAAATGAAATAGCCGTCATAAAAAATGCCAGGGCTAATGTGAGAAACAGTGGTGGCCGCAGCATATTTATTGCCAATAGTATGCGGCCTGTATGCAATGTAGAAACGCCCCTGGAAAGCAATCCCAGGCTATCTTTAAAATAAGTAAAGTAGGTAAATATCCAGCGTGTCCTTTGTTTTTCTAAAGCTTCGCCGCTGTCTACTTTCTCATCGTACACAATTGCATCTGCAGCAAAAGCAATAGACGGAAGTTTTTTTGCCAGTTGCACTTGTAACTTTTTATCGAAGCCGCCCAGCTTATTTGTGTACATTATTTCTTTGTAAAGCTCAAGGTCAATTGCAATGCCAAGGCCTAATATGGCTGAGGTTAAGCCCAGCTCCATTTTTACCTGCCTTTCTAAAAATGTATGATAGATATGGCCAACTGAATCCAGCTTGGCATAAGTAGAATCAAAGTTTTTGGAAAGCATGTGCGTTTGCACAGCGCGAAATCCTTTCTGAAAATATGTATTGAGGGTTGAAAGATATTTGGGATGCACAAGATTGTCGCTGTCGAAAATAATCAGCGCATCATGTTTTCTTTCAAAGCTTTCAACAGCGAAATGAATGGATTTTATTTTTGCATGAAATGGTATTGCCGGCTTAATGATCCTGATTCTCTCATCATTGTATTGAAGGCCTGTAATGTCGCAATCATCGGCAATTATATAAACAATAAAATTTTTATAATCCTGTTTTAAAAAAGAATCAATTAGGGGGGGAATCAATTTCACATCCTGGTGAGCAGTAATTATTGCAGCGAAATCAAAATCTTTATTTATTTTTTTAGGGTAGCGTTTCCCGGCAAGTTTGCGTGAAGCAGGCAACATTAAATGAATAAGAAAAAGAAATATTGGTAAGAGGAAATAAATAGCAAGTATAATATTTACGGCATAAAATAAAATCCACAATAAATAAATTACAACCTGCATATTATTTAGTTTTCTGCCAGATAGAAACAAAACCGCAGGTGAAATTATAAGGCAGCACATCGGCCAAAGCGCAATCAACCTTTTGTAAGAACTTTATTTTTTTTGTTGCAAATGAAAAAGGAAATACATTTTCAAGAAAATTAGTTTTACCAAACTTCCTGATGGTAAAAGCATTTTTTGCCGCCAACTCTTTCAATGATTTTATAGTAAAAAACTGGATGTGTGTAAGGTCATCCGCATCACTTTGTAAAGTTGTTCCTGTATACCCTAATATGGATTTTATTTTTTTTGTGATGCCCCAAACCCAGCCATCTTTTTTTTGCATTGAGATAATGGGTTTTGTAATTAATGTTTCCCTGGGGCCTTTTCCGTTCGGCACTGTAACAATTAAAATCCCGTCGTCCTTCATGCTTTTGTAAATATATTTCAGCAGGCTTGAAGGTTCATTCAGGTGTTCAAGTACCTCGCTGCAAATAACCGCATCGTATCTCGTTTGGGTTTCAGATAGTTGCTCAGCGCTTGCCACAGCGAATGAGACATTAGGCAAAGTATTTTTTTCTTTTGCTTTCTCAATCGCCTTGTCGCTTATATCAATTCCTGTCACAGTATGCCCGGCTTTTCCAAGGCTCATAGAAATGAGGCCGTTTCCACATCCTACATCCAGAACACTACCGCCCGCAGGAATATTCCCATCAAGTGCATCAATAATAAATTTCAGCCTTTTAATGTCCGTATAATTTTGATACCCTGATGTCTCCAATATTTCTTTCTGCATCATTTTCATTTATGCAAGTTCATTATAAATTTCCATTGTTTTTTTTGCTGCCTCACTCCAGTTAAAGCGGGCAGCATTCGCAAAGCCTTTGTTGCGTTGCCTCTCGTAAAGCCCGGCATCATTTATCAGCTTATTTATTGCTTCTGCTATTTCGTTTTCATTCTTTGGATCTACTAACAATGCTGCACCACCTGCAATTTCCGGCAGTGCCGAAGTATCCGATGTTATCACCGGGGTGCCACAAGCCATAGCTTCGATCACCGGCATTCCAAAACTTTCTCTATGAGATGGGTATAGAAAAACTTTCGCAAGATTGTACAGTAGTGGCACCTCAGTAAATGAAATATAGTTTAGAATCTGAATGT
>JALYYM010000006.1 GCA_030946565.1 Bacteroidota bacterium
TGATCTTTATTTTGGGAAAAGTAATTTCAGGAAAAAGAGAAGTCTGTAATTTCGTATAAGCAAATACTCCACCCAGGATGAGCATAATTACAACAACTGTCAGCGGGCTTTTGTAAGTAGTGAAAAAGCCGCCATTCCCTTTCTGCAAGGCATCAGCGGGTCTGGTTGAATCTTCGATGTTATCTTTATTATTCATTCTTACGTCTTAGTAGTTTATTTTGCTGCAGCTATTACCGATCAATATTTTAAGGGCTTATATATTCTTGACTTTGTGTTTTACCTTTCTTCGCCGGTTGCGGCAGGTGAAGCAATCACCAATGCTGTATCAGCCAATCCGTAATTTCCACTTAATAATATTTTATCTTTTGGCGAAAAATCAGGAGAAAGAATTTCAACCCTGTCCCCGCTTTCTATCCCTTTTTTTATGGGGACTTTCACGGCAGTCGTATCATCAATCATTTTCATTACCCAAAATTCTGATAAGGTTTCATTTGACAGGACTGATTTTTTTGGTAAAGTTGCAGCCGTTGTTTTAGCAATCTTTACAATCTTTACTATTGCTACTAAATTTTCAGGGATGGAGTGCGGCGTATTGACTTTTACTGCAAATGATTGCGTTTGAGATATAGAATCAATTCTCGGCATTGATGAGGAAATTGTTCCCAATAATCGCTCCTGATCGGGCAACATAACTTCTACCTGTTTGCCAATAGTAACATAGGGCCTGTCTTCATAAGGAACATTTAATACAAATACAAAGCTCCTCGAATCTCTTATTACGGCAAGCTGCTCACCATCCTGCACATAATCCCCGGCCTGGTGATTTAGTTCTGCAACAAAGCCGTGGGCATTTGCCCTGATAACGTTGACGCCGGAAAATTTAAAATCAGGGTTAAGGCTGTTGACGGAATTGCCAATTGCTTCTGCTTCCTTAGTTTTCAATACAAACAAAGTTTGACCGGTATTTACATAGTCACCTATTTTAATGTTTACTTTTTTTACATACCCTACCAGGTTGGATTTTACAAAGCTTTGTTGTAAAAATGAAGAAGTTGCATTCAGCTCTATAAATTCTTTCAACGGGTCATAACTCATGGAGGTAACGGTAACGGGTGTACGCGTTTCCGCGGTTGCTTCATCCGCAGGTGCCGGGTCTTTACTTTTGCAACTGGTAAAAATGGCTAAGCAACTTAGAAAAAAGAAAAGGCAAAGTTTAAAAAATTTCGTCATCAGCTTGCTTTTAATAGTTCTCCCGTTAAGGTTTTTGATTCCAGTAATTTAATTGATTTATTATTTGGAAGCGGGCAATCATATTTTGTACAACTAAGTTTCTTGAGGTAATATAATTATTAAGAGCAAGTACATAATCTGTGATTTTGATGTCCCCGGTTTCGAGTAATCTTCCGTTTACATCTATCAAAGTTTTTATGTATTCGATCTGTTTATTTATCGGCCCGCTAAGCCCGTCAAGCGCAGAAAGTTGTTGTTGTAACTGCTGAACCTGCTGTGTATATTGAGTTGTAAAGAATTCTTTTTGCCGCTGCCGTGTACGTTCAAGGATGTCTATTTTCGTGTTTTGTAATTGCCGTTGATGCCCGTCGTATATAGGTATGGTGAAATTAATACCGACACTTGTTCCAAAATTTTTATAGGGCGCATTATAAAAAGTAGTCTGGTAACCCGCATCGGCAAAGAGGCTTACTTTAGGCCGGTAACCTATAGCAATTAGCGCTTTCTCATTAATAAGCCGGAGGCTATCTACTTTATATTTTAATAAAAAAGCTGAGCTGTCGGTGATATAGTCTTTTACTACTTGTAAATCAGGCTCGGCAACAGCAGATGTAGTGGTGTCAACAATCCCCGCCAGGTAGTTTAAAGTTGCATAGTCACTTTTATATTGTACTAAAAGCTGGCTGCGTGTGAGTTCCTGTTGCTGCAGCGTCACTAAAAAAGACAAGTAATCAACCTGCTTGTAAACATTTTTTTGCGTTAATCTTTTTAAAATCGAATCTTCATTTCTCAATAACGATATTATTTCATCGTTAAAATCAATCTGCAATTGATCACCATAAGTAGTGATGTATTGCGTGATGATTATCTTTCTAATATCCTGCGTGGTAATGCGTGAGGTTACATTTAAAGAATCCCTTTGAAGCCTGAGATTATTGAACTGCAGGCTTAGATTTCGCTTGTTATAGATTTGCTTATTCACCGCTATCAGCGCAGAAAGTTGCTGCCCGTTTGTAATCGCAACATCATACCCATAACCCTTGATGATTGGTGCGTAGTAAGTATTTCCATTACCAGTAACCTGGTAGCGATT
>JALYYM010000015.1 GCA_030946565.1 Bacteroidota bacterium
CTACCACTTAAAAAATGCTATTGTACAAAGGCGTGATGCCGCGGGTGCCGACTATTTTGAGAATGCAGGATCCGCTAAACAAAACGGATTGGAAACTTTTCTTTCTTATAAAATAATTGATAAGGAACAATTATTTTTTAATCATCTTGAAATGTATATAAGTGATACATGGAATAATTTTCACTATAAAAATTTTAAACAACTTGCCAATGATTACTCGGGAAACCAACTGCCCGGTGTTGCGCCAAATACAGTTGCAGCAGGACTTGACGTAGATACAAGATTGGGCCTTTATTCAAACGCTACTTTTTTTTACAGCGATCGCATTGCCTTGAATGATGCCAACAGCAATTATGCTTCTTCATATAATCTACTCGGAATAAGGTTAGGCATAAAACGCATGCTATCAAAAAAAATTCAGCTCCAAATATTTATCGGCGCTGAAAATATTTTCGATGAAAAATACAGTCTTGGGAATGATATAAATGCCGCTGGTGGACGATATTATAATGCGGCTCCCGGAAGAAATTATTATGCAGGTATCTCACTTGGTTTTAATAATAAATAATTTCTGTGCCCCAAGACTTCACAGGTGTTCTAAGACCTCACAGGTTTTAAAAACCTGTGAGGTCTACTTTGCATAGCTTCAAAACCTGTAAGAGCTGCTTTTAGATAAAATTAGTTTTTGAATTTCAAAATTATTGCCCCTACTTTTGCCGCGTAATTGGTTCCCGATCCTGTTTAACAACAGGAAAGGATTAAAAGGGAAGCCGGTGTAAATCCGGCGCTATCCCCGTAGCTGTAAAAGCACATCCCAACCCTTAAAAGGGCTTTTGGGAATTCTTAAATTCTTCGCCACTGTTTTGCCTTAGGCAAAACGGGAAGGCTTTTAAGATCGTGCAAAGCCAGAAGACCTGCCGGTTTCAATAACAATCATTCAAAGCTTTCGGGTGAAAGGCATGGAGTGTAAAAGCCGGAAGGCATTTATATTTCTTTCTTTTAATTTTCGAAAGCAGTCACAAAAAATTTTCTACAAATGAAAAAAGGAATTTTTATTGCGGCTGCTGTAATCTTCAGCAACCATCTTTGCGCACAAGTCATGCAAGCGCAACAAGACACTACCAACAAAATTCTTGATGAAGTAATTGTAACCGCCAACAAGTTTCCGCAAAAGCAAAGCACGACGGGTAAAGTGGTGACCGTTATCACTAAAGAACAGATTGAAAAAAGCGGGGGACAAAGTGTGTCCCAAATCTTGAACGAGCAAGCCGGCATCAGCATCAGCGGTGCCTTAAATAATTTAGGCTCTAACCAAACTGTGTATGTAAGAGGCGCTTCTGCCGGGCGTACTTTGATCTTAATGGATGGTATTCCTGTGTATGATCCTTCCGTCAATAATAATTATTTTGACCTTAACCTAATATCACTTAACAATGTGGAAAGCATTGAAATATGCCGGGGCGCTCAATCTACTTTATATGGTTCTGATGCAGTCGCAGGTGTTATCAATATCATTACCATAAAAAAAGATATTGTGAAACCGTTTAGCGCAAAAGCATCGTTGAGCGGCGGTAACTATGGTACATTTCGCGGCAATGTTCAAATGTATGGAAAGGCAAATAAGCTAACTTATACCGCCCGCTACGAAAAGCTCACTTCAAAAGGGTTCTCTTCTGCTTATGACAGCACAGGCTCTAAAAATTTTGATGATGATTCTTACAACGGGGATGTTGCCGCCGCTTCATTGGAATACAAAGTGATGAGCGATCTTTCTTTTAAAACTTTTATACAATACAGTCGTTACAAAACCGGCCTGGATGCAGGAGCTTTCACTGATGAGAAAGATTATACGGTGAATAATAAAAGTCTTATTACAGGCTTCAACGCACGCTATCAAAAAAATAACATAAGCATCACCGGCAATTATCAGTATAGTGAGACTAAAAGAAATTATTTTAATGACAGTCTTGACCAGCCCGGCTTTACAATATTTTCAACGGATAACTATGTGGGACAAACGCACTTTGCGGAAGTTTATAATAATCTTACCTTAAGCAAAAATTTTATTTTTTTACAAGGAGCCGATTATCGTTACAGTAATTTTCACAGCGAGTATTTTTCATTAAGTTCTTATGGCCCTTTTAGCTCGAAATTTACGGACACTTCACAGAGCCAATCTTCTTTGTATGGATCATTATTGTATAAAGGATTAAATGAAAAGCTTAATATTGAACTGGGCGGAAGACTGAACGTTCATTCGCGATACGGAAGTAATTCCACTTATACATTTAACCCATCTTATAATATCAATAATCACTTTAGATTTTTCGGAAGCATTGCCACCGGTTTTAAGGCTCCAACATTGTACCAGCTATATTCAGATTATGGAAACCAGGCACTAAAGCCTGAGCAATCTAAAACGTATGAGATAGGATTTCAGCAGCAACATAAATCAATAACAACACGTATCGTTTACTTTGACCGTAAAATAACAGACGGGCTTGATTTTGATAATGTCAATTTTAAATATTTCAACTTTACCAGCCAAAAGGTTCATGGTATTGAGGTTGAAACAAAAATTATCCCGGCAAAAAATTTTATTATCACAGCAAATTATACTTATTTAAAATCAAGAGAAGAATCGCAAAGCCGCATCACCTTTAAAGATTCTACTTATGCTTATTTAATAAAAAGACCTGCAAATAGTTTTAATATAAATGCCGGTTACCAGTTTACAAACGGGCTATACATAAGCGTTTCAGGGAAATATGCCGGTAACCATTATGATGTGGGCAATTACCAGCAGACGGATATATTATTAGACAGTTACTTTTTGTTGAACGCTAATGCTGAATATAAATTTAAAAAATACATAAGGGTTTTTGCAAATGCCCAGAACATTTTTAATAAGAAATTTTTTGATGTGAGAGGATATAACTCTATTCCCTTTTTAATAAATAGCGGTTTTACATTTAGCTTATAAAGTCAACGCAAAAGTTCATAAAAATATTTAATGAAGGCCTACATGAATTGGAGTGGCGGCAAAGACAGCTCGCTTGCCCTCTACCATATTTTAAA
>JALYYM010000060.1 GCA_030946565.1 Bacteroidota bacterium
CCAGGAGCACTATTATTATTGCAATGCAACCAAGCCAAAGCAAGGTCATGTTGAAAGGTATGATGAGCATTACAAACCCAATCAGTAAAAACAAAATGGCGTTCATTACCTCATCAATCATTTCCCAAAACTTACCGATATAATCACGGGTAATATCGCTAACTCCTAGGTCCATACTCTTATTGCCGGTAATAATACCAGCCATTACCATTGCAAGCGGGCCGCTTATATGCATCTTGTCTGCCAATAAATAACCGCCCATTACTATAGCAAGGGTTATCAGCGTTTCCACAATGTAATTATCAATGGAACGAAGCGCCCAATAACCAAGATAGCCGAGGATGTAGCCAAAAATCAATCCACCGCCGGCCTCTTTAATAAAGAGCCAGAGGATGTCCCAACCCGATGTATTTGAGAGGCCAACTTGCGCAATTTCTAATATAGTGGCAAACACAACAACACCCACACCATCATTGAAAAGGCTTTCGCCACTTATTTTTATTTCAAGAGAGGGTGGGATCTTTGCTTGTTTCAGGATGCCTATGGCAGCGATTGGATCTGTGGGAGAAATTAATGCGCCAAATAAAAGGCAATAAATGTAATTTACTGAAAGGCCGAAAAGATGAATAGTTCCATAGATGAGTGTACCGACTACGAAGGTTGAGATAACGACTCCCATGGTAGCGAAAGTTATAATGGACGCACTTTCTGATTTTAATTTTTTAGAGTCAATATGTATTGCCCCGGCAAAAAGCAGAAAGCTTAACATCACTTTCATTAAAGCCGTATGAAAATCTATTGAACTAATTACCCTGGTAGCCTCCGCAAAAAAGTCAGGATTTAGCATACCCAAGGCGATCACTACCAAAGATGCAACCAGCGAGATTAGCATGATGCCTATGGTACCCGGTAATTTTAAAAACCTGAAATTGATATAGCCAAAGATGGCCGCCAGCACTATTATTAATGTTATGATGTTGTATATCTCCATTTCACTTTTGCCTTTTTTGCAAATAATAATTTAATATCTTCTGGTAAAAATATTAATAAATAGCGAAGGAGAAGTTTGGATTGCGTCAAATGGTTAGATGTATCTATTTTATATATAAAGATGATTGATGCTGGCGATGAAAGGATGATAGATTCAGAAATGAAGGATTGACTGGAGCTAATATGGTCATACTGAAATTGAAAAACCGCCTTAATGACTAAGACGGTTTTGCTTTAAACTAACCAACTCCAAAAATTTTAAGCGCGGTCGCGGGCATTATGTTTCTTCCTGTATATGTTGCGGCTGGCTTTTCTTTCATCCTTTCTTATGTGTCTTCTTTCGGCAACTGTTACTTTTCCATCTGCCCATGCCTCTTTTTTATCATGATGAATATCTTTTTGCTGCATGGCCAGGGTTTTTGTTTCTCTCCTGGTAAGCTCGCCGCTTTTTACGCCTTGCTTAATACGTTGCCTTTCATGCCGGGGTGTCTTTGCAGTTTGTGCATTTACGCTGCTTAAACCAAGGCAAAATAAAAGGGTAAGTAGCGCGATAAATTTTGTTTTCATAAAAGTATTTTAATAGTTAAGAATTGTTTCGCGGTATATGACGGCGTGAAAAAGTAATGGTTTAATCCATCAAATCAAATTACTGGAAAAAGTTTTTAGCGGAAATAATACTTAATCTAAAGCATCAGCATCTAAACAATTAAGCCGGGCGGCGAGTATGTTGAAGCTTCTGCGATGGTATTTGCACAAGCCGTGCTGCTCAATGGCAGTGCGGTGTTCGCGTGTTCCATATCCTTTGTTGTTATGCCATGCATATACGGTATGTCTTGTATGCAAGTACATCATGTAGTCATCACGATAAGTTTTAGCCAGCACACTTGCAGCCGCTATAGAGGCATAGATGCCATCTCCTTTAATTATACAATGGTGCGGCATTTTCTTATAAGGCTTAAAACGATTGCCATCTATTAATAAAATTTCCGGCTGCGATGTAAGCTTATTTAAGGCGAGATGCATTGCTTTAAAAGATGCCTGCAAAATATTTATGCGATCTATTTCATTGTTACTTACGCTTGCAACAGCATAAGCTATTGCCTCCTTTTCTATAATTGGCCTTAGCGTTTCCCGCTCTTCTTTTGTAAGCTGTTTTGAATCGTTGAGAGAAGGATGATAAAAATCTTTGGGCAAAATAACGGCTGCTGCAAATACAGGCCCGGCAAAACATCCACGCCCCGCTTCATCAAGGCCTGCTTCGTAAAATTTATTATGAAAAAAAGGTAACAGCAATTAAAATGATTTGATCAAAAATAAAAGAGATGACTTTTAAAACGGGAATTAATTTTCAACACCTGTGTTTAAAAATATTCTTACAAAAATATTATGCATTACAGGGTTAACTTTACAGCTATCCGTAAAAAATCTGAGCAAGAAAACTAAGCAGAAAAAAAGTGAAGTATGAAGCCTGTTCTAATAAAAAGTAATTCCAAAAATGTTTCCCGTTGGCTTTTTGCAGGAGTGATTATGCTAATGGTTCAAATACTGCTTGGTGGTATCACACGGCTTACGGAGTCTGGCTTAAGCATTACTGAATGGAATCCTATCACTGGTATTCTCCCCCCATTAAATACAAATCAATGGATGGAAGAATTCAATAAATACAAGCACACTGACCAGTTTCGTTTTATTCATGCCGATTTTTCTCTGAGCGATTTTAAATTTATTTTTTTTTGGGAATGGTTTCATCGTGCCTGGGCAAGGTTAATGGGCCTGGTTTTTTTAGTTGGCTTTTTTTATTTTTTAATAAAAAAACAATTCAGGCAAAACATGATCATCCCATTCATCATT
>JALYYM010000063.1 GCA_030946565.1 Bacteroidota bacterium
TTTTTCTTCCCCGAAAAAAACCGAAGCACCTTGCTGATGATCTTATCATTTGCTCCAAGCCGGCCTTTGATTTCCGTATAAGCGGCCACCATAGCATTGTCAATTTTCACCCTTAGTTTCTTATCACTTTCACCGGGGCGTGCCTGGTAATAAGTAGCTCTGCGAAACGGTTTATCTTCTATAGAATAATAATACAAAGCAATTGATCTTCTGAAAACTCCTTCGGGACATTGCATCGGTTCGGGATGGCCATGATATGAATCTGCATCTGTATTAAAAATTACGCAACGATTAAAAACCGGCGAAACTTTTACTTCACACGCCTGCATTTGCTTGTCCCATAGTTCCAACTTTCCACCCCACTCTTCTTTCCAATTTTTATTTAAATAAACAAGAACGTTCACACGCCGTTGCCAGTTGCGGTGATGCGGATGTACAGTAAAGTCTGCATGAATATTCAGGTAGCCACCTTTGGTAGATTGATGGATACCACCACCTTCAAGGTGATCATCTTTTTGCAGATCATTTATACCCGTAAGCGTGCTGAGAAATTTCAAAAACCCGGGTGAATTTAATTCATTGATAGTTCCTTTTATTGCTTCAGGCAAAACATCCAACTTATTCAGGCCTTTCTTTTTTTCATTGTAATGCGCATAGTTTATCCATCCATCCGCTTCATTTAATTTATTAAACTCCGCAATGCATTCATCCAGCGCTTCAGGCTTTAGAAAATTTTCCAGCACAATATGCGGATAAGGACTTGCAGATTGATATTGTTCACTCAGTCCAGGAAGCTCGTTATTCCATTTGCTATAATCGAAGATTTGTGTGGCTGTTTGCAAATTATATGGTTTAGTCAGCAAAGATAATTTATTGTGATTTTTAAGACACGAATGAGACTAAAATAATCATAGCCAATGAATAAACTAATTAACTAATAAACCAATTAACTGATTAACTGATTAACCAATTAATCAATTAACCAAACATAATCAACTTATCAACCCATTAACAAATCAACAATGCTTCCATTGAGGCATTCGCTTAACTTTGAGCGAAATTTTTAGAAACTGTATGCTTAAGAAAGTTAATGAGGCCGTTGACGCTATCAAATCCAAATATCAAACAAAACCATCTGTAGGTATAGTGCTTGGCAGCGGCCTTGGAAGCTTCATCTCTGAAATAAATGTAGAATACAAAATTGATTATGCCGGCATCCCTAACTTTCCTGTTAGTACTGTAGAAGGCCACAGCGGCGAGCTTATATTCGGAGAAATAGGCTCAAAGAAAGTAGTTGCTATGGCAGGCCGCTTTCATTATTACGAAGGATATTCCACGCAGGAAGTTGTTTTCCCTATTCGTGTTTTAAAATTTTTAGGTATTGAAACTTTACTAATAAGCAATGCGGCGGGCGGTACCAACCGCTCTTTTCGTGTCGGCGACCTTATGATTATCCGGGACCACATAAGCATGCTTACCCTTAATCCATTATTGGGTAAAAATGAAGAGAATTTTGGCCCAAGGTTTCCTGACATGAGTGAGCCTTATAAAAAATATCTTATAGCATCGGCAAAAAATATTGCGGCGCAAAATAATATTGATTTGAAAGAAGGCGTGTACGTGGGCGTAACCGGGCCCACTTTTGAAACGAGGGCAGAATACAAAATGCTTAACCTGCTCGGTGGTGATGCTGTCGGCATGAGTACGGTGCAGGAAGTGGTAGCAGCAGTGCATCTCGGTCTACCGGTTTTTGCCATGAGTGTGATAACAGATATTGGCATACGAGAAGAAGAAAATAAGATCACGCATGAAGAAGTGTTACAGGCTGCCAAAGACGCCGAACCAAAGCTCACATTGATCTTTAAAGAAATGATTGCTGCCCTTTAAGAAAACCTAATGAGGGAAATAAGAAAAATATATTTGTTTAAAATTGTACAACAAATAACATTAGTTGTTTTGCTGGCTTGCATAGTTACCACTGTACATTCACAAGTGCCTGGCATTTTGAAAAGAAGGCCAGGCAGTTCTAATCCACAAAGTAATTCAAGCAACACCGGCCGGCAAAATTCACAGCAAAAAGGAGATACGCTCGGCTTTAAACATCGCGATGACCTTGCAGATTCAATTACCATTTCTTTTAAATATCCCGATTCGTTAAAGAGCCAGCACCTTGATTCATCATTAGATGATTTTGATAAGTATTACTCAGTTCACGCAAACTATGTTACACTCGGAAATAACGGAAGCGCAGCCTTTCCCATTTTATTCACGCCCATATTGAAAGCGGGCTGGGATGCGGGTTTTCATGCTTATGATTCTTACATGTACACCCTTGAAAATACACGCTTCTTTAAAACAACACGTCCTTTTACCCAGCTAACTTACCTGCTTGCTTCCGGTAAGGAGCAGGTGATAGGTGTATTGCATACGCAGAATATAAAACCAAATTGGAATGCCGGTATTGAATACCGCTTAATTTCATCTCCGGGCTTTTTTCAAACACAAAATACCAATCACAATAACTATCGTTTTTTTAGTAATTACCAGGGCATTAAAAAAAGATATGCGGCTTATTTTGTCCTGCTGGGAAATAAATTAAGCGCTTCGGAAAATGGAGGTATTCAGAACGATTCATTTCTTACTGATCCCACCAGGAAAAAGCGTTTCTCCGTTCCCGTTAATCTCGGTGGGGATGTTGAGCAATCGTTCAATGTATTTTCTACCAAAGTAATCACGGGGAATAATTATAATAATTTTACAGCCTTCTTCAGGCAGAGCTACGACTTTGGCATTAAGGATTCCATCATCATTAACGACAGTACAAAGGATTATTTATTTTATCCAAAATTCCGTCTTCAGCATACACTTAATTTAAGCAACTATACTTATTTATATAAAGACAAACTTACCAGTATCAAATTTGCTAAAAGAGATTCATCACTTTATAATCAATGGTATAAACTAAAGCCAGATCCCTCATCGGGCCTTGATTTCCAGGTGCAGGACAGGTGGAAATTCGTATCGAATGATTTTGCAATAAAACAATTTCCTGAAACAAAGAACCCTGCCCAGTTTATTGAAGCAGGCATCCGGCTGGAAAATTTTACAGGAATTTTCACCTCCCCTTCTCAGCCCACCTTCCTGCTTCAAATTTTTCCACCGCCTTCTGTTAGTAAAAATTTTTACAACATCGTATTGCATGGAGAGTACAGAAATAAGACAAGAAATAAAAAATGGGATGCCCTTTTGAAAGGTGAGTTTTACACTACCGGCCTCAATGCTGCGGACTACAGCGCTTATGCATCACTTACACGTTTTCTTAATAGCAAACTTGGTGACGTACAGGTAATTTTTCAAAATGTGAGCCGCTCTCCGTCTTATATTTTTGAAGGAAACTCTGCTTTTAATTTTGGAAATAATTTGAATACAAAAAAAGAAAACATAACCGTCATTTCAGCGGAAGCTAACAATCCAAAATTTAAACTTCTTGCCCGTAACATATCCATTGCAAACTATACTTATTTTACTAACTATTACAAAGCAGACCAGTTCAATGGGCTTTTGAATATTACTCAATTTGTAGCCTCCACAAAAAATAAAGTAGTTGGCCGTCTTAGTTTGTACAGCGACTTTATTGTGCAGCAAACAACAGGCAATAACCCGATTCGCGTACCGCTTTTTTATACAAGGCAACGGCTTGCATTTGAAGGAGTCTTCTTTAGAAATCTTAACCTGAGCACAGGCCTGGATGTTCAGTATAACACTCCTTACAAAGCCAATAATTATTCCCCGGTAGAAGGCCAGTTTTTTCCACAAGACTCTACTGTTATCAGCAATCTTCCTGAGGTGAGCGCTTACTTTAATTTTAGGATCAAATCATTTACAGCCCTGGTAAAATTAGAAAACCTGAATACCGTTTCGTTTACAAAGGGATTTTCTTTTACGAATAATAATTTTGCAGCGCCCAACTATCCTACACCCGGATATATTTTTAGGATTGGAGTAGTATGGAATTTTGTAAACTAAAAGCCCTTTATTAAAAAATTTTGGGAAAGGCATTACATAAAAGTGATTCAGCGTTTCACTTATTTAGAAAACTTTGAATTTAAAATAAAAACATTTGCCTGATCATATAAAAATAAGACCAATCATCGTAACGGACGATGCCATGATTGCAGCTATCATACGCACATCATTGGATGAGTTTGGCGCTGCCAAGCCCGGCACAGTTTATTTCGATGAGACGACTGACCATTTGCATGATGTTTTCAAACAGGCAGGCTCCGCTTACTTTGTTGCAGAAGAAGAAAATAAAATTTTGGGTGGTGCCGGAATTTTTCCAACACAAGGCTTACCGGGGCACACGTGCGAGTTGGTGAAAATGTATCTTTCAAAAGAAGCAAGAGGGAAAGGCCTTGGTAAAATTCTTTTAGAGAAATGTATGAGCGAAGCGAAAAAAATGGGCTATAAAAAAATGTATCTCGAATCAATGCCTGAATTAAAAACCGCTATATCCATGTATAATAATTTGGGATTTAAAAATATTGAAAAGGCTTTGGGAAACAGCGGCCATGGGGGCTGCACAGTTTGGATGATAAAAGATTTATAGGAATAGGTGCAATAAGCTTAATCTTTTATTGTTTGAAAGGCTCGTCCCTTGCGAGGAAATAGGCGTGAACTGCAAAGGGTTTGGAGGTAAAAAGAACTAAGCATGTTTCCGTGGCAATCTCCTTGAGTTGCGTACTTCGTGTCCAAGGAGATTGCCCGCCTGAATGACAAAGTCGGGCAGGCTTCGTCGCCGTAATATCTATTATGAATAAAGTTTATTCGGCTGCCAATGACACATGGTACAAATAATTGTAAAAGAGATGATTTCATATAATTTAATATTTATATCCAACAATACTTTTACACAAGACGCTTACACACTGCGCTGTCTTTGCGAAAAGTTTTCCAGCATAAAGAATTGAATTGAACAATAGTTACGGAAAACTTTGTGGCAATCTCAGGATAATATTTATTCAAGGAGATTGCTTCGTCGCCGGTGAATCTTTTTAATTCCAATCTTCGTTCGGCTCCTCTCCACAGGAGTCCTTTGGACGCAAAGACGCGACGGGGGCTGATTTCAAGGTTCAGGAGATAGTCCAAATTAGTTTTAAATCATTCAATATCCAACAAGGCTTTTTACACAAGACGCTTACAGACTGCGCCGTCTTTGCAAAAAGTTTTCCAGCATAAAGAATTGAATTGAACAATAGTTACGGAAAACTTTGTGGCAATCTCAGGATAATATTTATTCAAGGAGATTGCTTCGTCGCCGGTGAATGTTTTTAATTCCGATCTTCGTTCGGCTCCTCTCCACAGGAGTCCTTTGGACGCAAAGACGCGACGGGGGCGGCTTTCAAGGTTCAGGAGATAGTCTAAATTAGTTTTAAATCATTCAATATCCAACAAGGCTTTTTTTGCTCCTGCGGAGGGCTTTTTTAATGTCATTTTCAAAGAACTTTTTTGCGAAACGCAAAAATTAATCACTCGCAAAGACGTGACTTGGGCAAGCTTCCTTTGCCTGATGTGTTGCGATTGTTCTACCTAATTCTATAACATGAAAAATACTCTAAGAACCAGGATATGGGCGCATTTCAAATCCGATGGCTATCGGATGTGGTAA
>JALYYM010000068.1 GCA_030946565.1 Bacteroidota bacterium
TTTTGAAAAGTAATTTTCTTTACAAAACTGTCCACAGATACGCCGCTATACGTATTTGCCGTGCCACTTGTTGGCAGTGAATGATTGGTGCCGGAGGCATAATCGCCTGAACTCCCGGATGAATAATTTCCAAGAAACACGCTGCCGGCATTTATTACAGAAGATGATAATTTCTTTGAATTTCCAGACGCAATTATCAAATGTTCGGGAGCATAAGCATTTAGCAAATCAAACGCAGCTTGCTTATTCTCCATTAAAACAAACCTGCTATTAACAAGGCTTTGGTTAATAATTTCCCTTCTCTTTAAAAGAGGTAATTGGCGATTAATTTCACCAACAACATCTTCAATTACATCCATCTTAGTTGCAACCAACATCACCTGCGAATCACTGCCATGTTCCGCCTGGCTAAGCAGATCGGCCGCTACAAAAGAAGGAATACACGTTTCATCCGCATACACAGCCAGTTCGCTTGGGCCGGCCAGCATATCTATGGGCGTGCCTTCCATGCTCACTTGTTTCTTTGCGCACGTTACAAAGTTATTGCCAGGCCCAAATATTTTATCAACTTTTGGAATACTATCAGTGCCATAAGCCATTGCAGCAATGGCCTGTGCACCACCTACTTTATAAATATTCTTTAAGCCAAGCATTTTGGCAACAAAAAGTATTGCCGGGTTTATTTTACCATCGCGGCCGGCGGGCGTACAGATAGTAATATTTTTACAACCGGCAATCTTAGCAGGAATGCCAAGCATCAACAATGTTGAAAATAAAGGTGCGGTACCACCGGGGATATAAAGCCCCACATTTTCTATCGGCACATTTTTTCGCCAGCAAATTACTCCTGGAGCTGTTTCTATTTTTTTTATCTTTTTTGGAACCTGGGCTGAATGAAATTTTTCTATATTTTCTTTTGCAATGAGAAGGGCGTCTTTTAATGACTGGCTAATTTCATTTTCTGATTCATCAATTTCTTCATCGCTCACCAGCCACGTCTTAGGAGCAATACCGTCAAATTTTAATGAATATTTTGAAAGGGCTGCATCACTATCTTCTTTTACATCAGCTAATATTCCTGAAACAATTTTTTCCAAATCCTGCTTACGTGGCTCTGGCCGCTTAATTAATAATGGCCAGTAATCTTTTCCCGGATTTAAAAATATATTATCCATTTTTCTTTATTTATAATATCATTTTTTCAATTGGCACAACAATTATTCCTTCTGCTTTAAAGGCTTTTAATTTTTCAATGATACTCCAAAAATCATTTTCATTTACCACACTTTGTACGCTGCTCCAGCCGCTTTCGGCCAATGGCACTATGGTTGGGCTCTTCATGCCCGGCAGAATAGCAGCAATATTTTTTAACTGTGCATTAGGCGCATTCAACATAATGTACTTATTATGCTTCGCGGTTTTTACAGCATCTATCCTGAGCAAAAGGTTTCCTAATATTTCTTTTTTCGCAGGAACTAAATTATGTCTCGATATCAATATGGCTTCTGATTTTAAAACAACTTCTACCTCCTTTAATCCGTTTGTAAAGAGCGTGCTGCCGCTGCTTACGAGGTCGCATATCGCTTCTGCGAGGCCAATACCGGGCGCTATCTCAACAGAACCGCTTATCTCATGGATTTCAGCAACTACATTTTTTTCATAAAGAAATTTTTGTAATAATCCTGTATAGGACGTCGCAATTTTTAGTCCCTGCAAATCATCGGCGCTTTGGTAATCCATGCTTTTAGGCACCGCAATACTTAGCCGGCATTTCCCAAAGCCGAGCTTATTCATTACCTCCACATCCTTATTTTTTTCAAACACAACATTTTCACCGACGATACCAATATCCGCAACGCCATCAAAAACATATTGAGGTATATCATCGTCTCTTAAAAAATATACTTCAACTGGAAAATTCGTTGAGGTAGCTTTTAGCTGCCTGTTTCCATTGTTAAGCTCAATGCCGCACTCCTTTAAAAGTTGCAACGAATGCTCGTATAATCTTCCTGATTTCTGAACAGCAATTTTTAGCATGATGATTTTTTAAATTAAAAAAGGCCTACTAATTAGTAAGCCTTTTTTTGAAAATATGATCATTACATATTCAACAACATAGCTTACCCTTGGGTAAAAAAATGATGGTGATGTATGTAAATTATTTGATTCATTTGAAACGCAAAGTAAAGAATGAAAATTTACGTGAGCAAAAAAAATTTTTAAAATGCCAACTTGAACTTTTCCCAACTACTCACTTCATACCGATAGAAAGTGGAACTTTTCCAGGCCTGTACTCATTATTTTTCAGGCAACATTCTCTTTTAAAGCTTTAATAGATTTTAGCATTGACCCCCTGGCCTCCATTTCTTCTTCAATATCATAATCATCCTGCAAACCAAGCCAAAACTTCGCAGAATTACCGAAATACTTACTTAGCCTTAAAGCCGTGCCAGCAGTAATCCGGCGATTACCTTTAATAATTTCAGAAAGCCTCGTCTGTGGAATTTCTATATCTTTTGCAAGTTTATATGCAGTGATGTTGAAAGGAATTAAAAATTCTTCTGAGAGAATTTCGCCGGGATGTATATTTTTTAATTTTGCCATTTTGCTTTAAATTAATGATAGTCGATAATTCTAACTTCAGAAGCATTTCCAATGTTCCATTTAAAGATGATTCTCCATTGATCGTTGACACGGATACAATAAAAACCTTTTAAGTTTCCTGATAACTTTTCTAATTTATTTGAAGGAGGTATTTTCAAATCTGAAAGATCAAACGAGTTATTAATCATTCTGAGTTTTCTCCTTCCTATTTTTTGAATTTCGTTAGGAAGCTTTTTAACTCTTATACCCCGCCAAACATCTTCTGTTTCCGAATCACTAAAAGAAATAATCATACTCCTACCTTAGGTTACTAACGTCAAAAGTAAGTATTTTGTAAGGTTATTAAAAAATGAAAATAAACTTGCTACCACAATGCCTTCCCTTCATAATAATCCAACACCTTAGACCGTAGCACATAATCATATTTGGAGATGATAAGATTGGTCCGCGTTCTGTCAAGATTATTCTTAGCAATAAGATAATCCACAGACGTAGAAGCGCCGGAGTTGAAAAGAATTTCTGCAGCGTGGAAAGATTGTTCGAAGGAATTAACCTGGTCCAGGAGGATTTTATATTTGTCGGCGGTTGAACTAAAGTTTACATAAGCACGTTCGATGGATTGTTGCAACTCTGTTTTTGTATTTTGCTCTATCAACTCATTATTTTTCAGATCGAGCTTCGCAATCTTTACGCGGCTTCTTACCTGGCTGGCATTGAAGATTGGAACGCTTAAGCCAAGGTTTAAAGTGGTAAACTTATTGTTCTTAAGCTGGCTCCCATAGTTGATTTTCTTTGTATTAAAATTGTCTTGCTGCACCATCACAGGCACCTGCGAGCCGTTTACAATTACATAATTTGACGAAGCGATGTCAACCGTATTTACTAAAACCGTTTGTGTGGCAGCGCTCGAATAATTAGTATTAATATTTCCGCTAAGGGAAAGTGTGGGGAAGAGTTCGCCCTGGATAGAGCGGATATTTTTCTGAGCGCTTTCGGTTCTAAAATGAACGGCTTTTACTTGCGCAAATTTCTGTAGCGCTTCCTGGTAAATTTGGGCGGGATCAGCCTTGTAAGAAACATCGAACGATTCCACTGGCAATCTTTCCACCTCCATATTTTTATTGTAGGGAATGTTTAAAAGCTGCGCCAGCGTGAGTTTCGCTGTTTCCAGCGCCGCTTCATTATCTACTATGGCTATCTGGTCATTAGCAAGCTGTCCTTTTAAATCATAATACCGGGAAGGCGAAATAGCGCCCGATTCATTTAAAATATTCAACCGCTCTACCTGCTTTACCGTCACCTCTGAAAGGCCGCGTGAGCTTTCTAACACATCTTCAGCGCTGAGTACACCCAGGTAGGCAAGTAT
>JALYYM010000080.1 GCA_030946565.1 Bacteroidota bacterium
TTACCAATAAAAAGAATGCAAAGTGTTATCCAGATATGGATGAGTTTGAGTTTTGGTCTCATAGCAATCATTTAATTTTTATGTAATTTAACAAAAATGTAATTTCATAAAATCAACGATGAAAAAAACAATTAGAGAAAGATAAAAAAATACCATTTTGAAAAGAGATTAAACTATCCCTGCTTGTAAAAGATTTAATCAATTTAGTATTAAAATAATTACATAATTCTTTTATCAAAAAAGGGCGAACGTAATTTTTACTGCAGATGCTTATTGACTACAAATTCTTACATTTTAATTTAAATAAATTATGCAACACATTGCTATGCTTGGCTCCGGATTTATCGCGAGGTTTTATGCCGATTCCCTGGAAGGTTATAGAAACCGGGATAAAATAATATCTGTCTATTCAAGAAAAGTATCGTCGGTAGAAAAATTCGCGGAAGACTATAAGGTAAATCATTGCACCACAAATATGGAGGAAGCGATTTCACAGGCGGACGTAGATATAGTTTGTATTGCTCTTCCCAATCATTTACATGAAGAAGCTGTTATGCTTTGTTGCAAACATAAGAAGGCCATCATGATCACGAAGCCGCTTGGCAGGAATGCTGAAGAAGCAAAGCGCATGTTACTGGCGGTTGAAGAAGCAGGTATTTTCAATGGATATCTCGAAGATCTCGTTTACACACCAAAATTTATTAAAGCAGAAAAGAGCGTAAGAGAAGGCGCTTTGGGAAGAATACTTTGGGCAAAATCAAGAGAAACACATCCCGGCCCGCATAGCGACTGGTTTTGGAATATAGAACTTGCAGGTGGCGGCTGTATTCTTGACCTGGGTTGTCATTGCGTGGAAATAGCCCGTAGCTATATAGGTAAAGAAATTAAACCAATGGAAGTAATGTGCTGGGCCGATACGCAGGTGAAGCCTATTGAAGCGGAAGACCACGCCATTGCACTGGTTAAATATGAGAATGGCGCCATCGGGCAATTCGAAGTAAGCTGGACTTTTCGAGGCGGACTGGATTTGCGTGATGAGGTGATGGGAACAGAAGGAACCATTTGGATAAATAATTTTTTACGAACAGGCTTTGAAATGTTTACCAGCGGTAAAGGCGGCGATTATGTTGCAGAGAAAGCTGAAAGCAACTCCGGATGGCTTTTCCCTGTTGGTGACGAGCTGAATGAGCTTGGATATAATCACATGTTTATGGATATGCTTGATTCATTAGAAAACGGTAAAAATCCAAAAGAAACTTTTTATGATGGTTACGTCGTGAACGCGGTTTTAGATGCAGCGTACAAGTCAGCAAAAACTAAATTATGGGAACCGGTGAAGCTGGAAATATGGCGGGGAAAAGAAGGCTATACCAAAGATGATAATCCCACAGAATATGATGATGAACATTATTTGATAAAAGAAGAAACTACCCATTACGGCGCAAAAAAAATCATTTTAAAAAACAAACAATCAGGAAAAATTTCAGAGAAAATTATTGAATAAAATATTATCCGACTAAATTAATGAAAACCACGCTCGTATTGACCTCACCCCAACCTCTCTCCGAAGGAGAGGGCCGTGAAACATAACGACAGCGAGTGTTCCATGAACTTCAATAATTTTTGCCTGGACAAAGTGATTTAATAAAAAATAATCCCTATTTACTAAATTGCGACTTAAGCCTTCAAACTTTTTTTACAAAAAAATGCTCGGTTGATTAATCTAACGTTGACGAGTACACTAAAACGAGGAATAATTTCTAACACCTAAATAAGCAAAGAAAAAATTCAACAACCCTAATTTATTGATGTGTTTTTGCATGAAATTGTAAATGTCAATTCATAACCAGGGTAGCTTTATATCAAACAAATCCCTTAACGCACGGCGTGCGGCATAATAACCGCAAATGCCATGCACTCCCCCACCTGGAGGTGTTGACGAAGAGCAGACATACACTCCCTTGGCAGAAGTGCGATAAGGTGAAAGTCGCAGCACCGGCCGTGTAAACAATTGTGTTGCTATGGCTGCTCCTCCGTTTATGTCTCCGCCGATATAATTAGGATTATAAATTTCCATGTCATGTGTATTCATCACGTGCCTTGCAAGAATACAATCCCTGAAACCAGGAGCAAAACGTTCGACCTGTTTTTCAATTATATCAGTCATATCAATCGTGGAACCGTTGGGTACGTGACAGTAAGCCCACGCAATATGCTTGCCTGCTGGCGCCCTTGACGCATCAATAACGCCCGGTTGCACAAACAATACAAATGGCTTATCAGCATGTTGGTGTTTTGAAATTACTGCCTCACTGTTACAAATTTCCTGTATAGTTCCGCCAATATGTATAGTAGCCGCAGACCGGCATTTACTATTTGTAAAAGGAACAGGGTTAGATAAAGCCCAATCAATCTTAAATATTCCCGGCCCGTATTTATATCTTTTCAATTGCCATTTATATAAAGAAGAAAATTGGTCGCCCGCTATTAAAAGTAATTGTGCCGGTGTTACATCAAGCAGTACAGCCTTGCTTGTAGGCAGTTGCTCCAAAGACTTAACCATAAAACCTGTTTGTAAATCACCGCCTTCTTTTGTAAAACATTTCGCCAAAGCATTAGTAATTTGTTGCGCTCCACCTTTTGGCAAAGGCCAGCCATTAACGTGAGCCATGGTATTCAATACAATGCCAATGGAGGAGGTAGTAAGCTTATTCAGCGGCAACATCGAGTGTGCGGCCATGCCCGCAAATACAGACTGAGCAGCAGTTGTAGTAAAATGATTTTTTGCAAAATGCATTCCTGAACTTATAGCAGAGTAAGCAAATTTTGCTTTTGCATTTGAATAAGCGCTGGCATGAAGCGGCCCTAAAAATGCTGAACAAAGAGATGGCCATTCTTTTACTAATGAGGAAAAAATGTTTTTATAGTTATCCGAATCTTTACCTAATTGGTCTGTAGTTTTCTCGATTGAAGTTTGAATAGCGACAGCCGAGCCATCATCAAAAGGATGCGCAACCGCATATTCAGGCGTTAGATATTCAAGCCCAAATTGTTCAAGATTAAATTGTTTAAAAACCGGTGAGGCCGCTCCAAGCGGATGCACCGCGGAACACACATCATGTATAAAACCCGGCAACGTTAATTCAGCAGAACGTACGCCGCCGCCTAACG
>JALYYM010000118.1 GCA_030946565.1 Bacteroidota bacterium
TTGCCTGGTAACTGAATTTCGGTATGCCCGGTTTTTCATTTGTTTTCTTTGCGCTTCCGTTTTTTATTTCTACTGATACATCGAGCGTATGTTCGCCTGAACCTTTATAGGTGCCCTTCACAGGAGTGCAATCAGCAAAATTTCTCCCTGTAGCCAGGCGTACATGCTGATCGTTTACGATGCAGTTGTTCGTGGGGTCAAGGCCGAGCCATCCATAATTAGGTATATAAATTTCTACCCAAGCATGCGTTGCGCCTTCACCACGCATCTCTTTATCTTTTGGGCAAATGTACCCGCTCACATACCGGGCGGGCATTTCAAACATTTTTAAAAATACAAGAAGAATATGTGCAAAGTCCTGGCAAACGCCGGCTTTTAATTTCCATACTTCTTCCGTTGCCGTCTCTACATTGGTGATGCCTGCTTTGTAAAGAAAATTATTATAAACATATTCTGAAAGAGCGTTGGCGTTTTGGAAAGGTGTTTTTTCTTCACTCACGAAATCATTTAAAATAGCTTTTACATCTTCATAAGAGCCGAATGCTTCCGGTTTCAAAAAATCCATGTAGGCGGTATGAAATTTTAAATTTCGTAAAATTTGCCATTGTTCCTTTGCATTCATATCATCCATGGGAAAAATAATTGGCTTTGTTATTACTTCTGCCAATGATTCTATTAAAAGTTCGGTGTGCGGTTTTACAATCGAGAATACACCGATGTGATTGCCGAAGTAGTCAACAAAAGTTTCCACCTCGGGATCGTTTGAAATTTTTATTTCATGATTTCTTACCTCAAGAAGCGCATCCACAATGGGGTACAGCATTATTTGATTGGTACAGTCTATTACTGTAGAAGTGTACGTGTAGCGGGTAATATGTTTTATTTTATATAAAGGCATTGTTTATAATTAAGTATTACCAAAATAATATTTACTGAATGCTGCGGAAATTTCGAACAGCTCTTGTTTTGTTTGAAAAAGAAAAGCATCCAAAGCAATAATATCTCCTTCATTCACCTGGCTGTATTTTATATTGTTCATGGTTTTGCCTATCAGGAATTCCATCTTGTCATAATTTTCTGGAAGGCTTTCCGCTTGTAATCTTCCAAAATATTTATACAGCCGCTCCATGCTATATAAAATGGAGTGCGGAAAATCAGGATTGTATAAAATAAGATCAAGCACATTTTTTTTCGTAAAATTTCCTTTATACTCTTTGAGATAAACTTCAAACCCAAAGAGGGAATATAAAAGATACCGCAGGTTTAACCCTTCATAACCCTCTTGCGTATGCGCAGATATTTCATTCATTTTTATCCTGGTGATGTCTAATGTATGAATCGCCCTTTCTAAAAACTTACCAATGTTTATGTAGGTAAAACCTTCTCCCCGCGTCATTGTATTATCAACGGTTCCCGTAAACAGCAACCCGTTTTTTATTAGCTGGTCAATTGCTGATATAGGGTCCGAGGCGCTGACTTCTTTTCGTAAATCATCATTGCGTATAAAATGATAAGAGTCATTGAGGCATTGCCATACTTCTTTGGTAATGTGATCTTGTATTCCTCTTGCATTTTCACGGGAGAACATTACATTGTTATAGGCCGATGCGCTGTTGCTGCTGCTAAAGATCATATATTCCAAAGCTTTGGATGAGACGGATTCCATGTCTTTAATTTCTTCTTCTTTTAATTCCCCATAAATATTTAGCAGCGGCCTCCACATGTCATCACTTGCTTCATCCTGCGACGATATGTATTGCGTTAAAATGGCCTGGAGCATGCCATTGGTTCTTTCCATATATCTTCCCAGCCAATAAATTGTATCTGCAACACGGCTTAGCATAGTTTCTTATAGTTATTAATTATTAGTTAATCGGTTATCGGTGATGAGTTGATCAGTTATGAGTTAATCGGTGATGAGTTGCTGATTCATACCTGTTCACTCATCACTCGTCCCTCATCACTCGTCCCTCATCACTCATAACTGTTCCCGCCTCATCCCGCCAGCACCCACGTATCCTTACTTCCCCCGCCTTGTGATGAATTTACAATCATCGAGCCTTCCTTCAATGCTACTCTTGTCAGTCCGCCGGGAACAATATTTATTCCATCCGGGCCATACAATGCGAATGGCCTCAGATCAACACGGCGAGGTTGTAGAATTCCGTTGATGTAACAAGGCGTGGAGGATAAACTGATAATAGGCTGTGCTATAAAATTTCTTGGCTCAGCATCAATTGCATTTTTAAACGTTTGTATTTCCTCATCGCTTGCCGTATTACCCATTAGCATTCCATACCCACCCGATTCATTGGTACGCTTCACTACCATCTTGTCCATATTTTCAAAAACATATTTTTTGCTATCCGCATCTGCAAGCCTGTAAGTAGGCACATTTTGCAAAATGGGTTCCTCATTTAAATAATAACGTATCATCTCCGGCACATAAGAGTAAATCGCTTTGTCGTCTGCAACCCCATTGCCCATTGCATTTACAATAGCAACATTCCCTTTGCGATAGGCCCAATATATTCCGGGAACGCCCAAAATACTATCCGGCCTGAAAACAAGCGGGTCAATAAATTCATCATCTACCCTGCGGTAAATAACATCTACCTGTTGAAGCCCTTTTGTAGTTTTCATGTACACGTGATTGTTTTCTACAATGAGGTCCCTTCCTTCTACCAGTTCGATCCCCATCAATCTTGCGAGTGTGGTATGTTCAAAATAAGCAGAGTTGTAAATACCGGGAGACAATAACACGACTGTCGGATTGCTGATCTGCCTGTTGCCCAGCGCTAATAAATTTTTGTATAAAAGATCAGGATATTCCTTCACCGTACGCACATTATTTTTTGGAATAAGATCAGGGAAAATGCGAAAGGTGATGCTCCTGTTTTCGAGCATATAAGAAACCCCCGAAGGTGTTCGCAAGTTATCTTCCAGCACATAAAACTTGCCATCATGATCTCGTATAAGATCTACGCCGGATACATGCGTGTAAATATCAAAGGGCACATCCACATTCATCATTTCCCGCAAAAAATTGGGGCATGAATATATGAGTTGCGATGGAATAATTCCATCATTCAAAATAAATTGTTTGTGGTAAATATCTTTCAGGAAAACGTTCAGCGCCTTCAGCCGTTGCTTTAAACCGGCTTCTATCAATGCCCATTCATCGCTGGTAATGATGCGGGGTACAATGTCGAAAGGAAATATTTTTTCAATGCCCTCGCCGCTGCTATACACCGTAAATGTAATGCCCTGGCTCATGAAAAGCTTTTTAGCCATTTCATCTTTATGGGTCATTTCAGCCGGCGGCAGGCCGGCAATCACTGAAAAGAAACTTTTGTAAGGAGGACGGATTCCATCACGGCCTATCATCTCATCCCAAATGCCACTTTGCTCCTGGTACGATTGTAAAAGTGAATTTTGACTCATATAAATATTGATGCAAAAAATTCAATTTACGGAAAAATAAAAAAGTATGCTGATTAACTTTGACGAGATTTTATCATGTTCAAAGGCAAAGGAAAGTATCAAAATGTATTTCGTATTTTGTTTCTGGAAAAGTTGAAGAACTGGAATTTCTCCTTCAACTAAATGATGAGGAATGATTTTAGCGAAAAAAGATAATTATTTTGAATTGAAGGAGATAGATTGTCAGCATCACTAACTCACAACATTTGCTTTTCTCCCCAGTAAATATTTTTCTCTTATTATTTCATACACAGGTTTGTCATATACTTTACTTTCCAGCCATGAGATAACGTCTAAATATGCGAACGCACGTGTTTCAAATTTGCTCGTTTCGAATTGCTTAATTGTGTCCAGCAATTTTTCAAATTCAGGTTTCAATTTTTTTGCCGATAAGTAAAAAGATTTTTTCAAAAACTTAAACACTTCTTCTTCCACCAGGCTTAGGTTCTGCATCTTCGCCATAAAACGATACACTGATTTGATTAGGTATTCCAGCAATTGAAAATTCCCAATTTCATAATGAGCTATAAGGTGCAATAATCTCGCATAGCATTGCAGGTCGTTTCTTAAATCAACTTTCCAGTTAATTATTTTATTCAAATAAGTTATGGCAGTGTCAAAGTCCCCGGCGCCGAAATAAAGAGAAGCGATCTTGTAATAAAAAACAAGTACCCGGTGGTTGTCCAGGTAAATATTAAATTCTGTAAGTTGCTGCATTATTTCCGGCACTATTTCTAAACCTTCTTTAAAAGTACCTTCCAGGAAATGCAGGTTAATTTTTGCAATATAGAGGTACACAAAAACCTGTATCCTATTATTAAAATTTTGCTTTACGATATTTGAATCACCGAAAGCCTCAAACGTATGTAAGGTTTTAATAAACCCGGGGTGGTTCCTTAAATTAAAATGCGCATTTAGCAGGTTATGCATTCCCTTAATGTAATTGGCTGTCTCCACTTCAATCATCATTGACTCCCTTGCAAAAAGGTCAACCCACTTTTGGGCGTACCGATAATACATAAGAAAATCCTGGCGTATAAAGGCATACCAGCAAAAGCTTTGATTGTAGTAAAGGCTTTGATAAAACCCGTCCGGAACCTTTAGTTCATCGGTTAAGTGCTTGCGAAAATAATTTTCAATTTCTTCCTCATCTTTTTCATTGCGGGCATGCCCATTTTTGATATACCAACTGTACAACTGCAGGGCCAGGTTCGATAATTTTGTTACTTTAATAAGTCTTTCATTGGTATCATTGGCTTCCTTGGTAAGTGCATCCGCCCTGTCTTGCATGCTTCGCGTGATGTGCAGCGATTCAATCTTTTTTTCTAGAAATATCGCCTCTGTAAGGGAGCTTATCTGGTTACTTGCCCTGGCATTTTCTTTTATCTTATCAAGTATTTTCAGGCTTTGCAGGTACAATCCTTTGTTGTAAAGTATCCATGAATGATCGAGCTGTTCATGCAGTTGGATCTCTACATTTTCATTGCTCTCCAGCAATCGCAGGCTGGCAAGTATTTGCCTGTACAAATGTGCTTTCATATTTGAAAGCTGTTCTCTTTTTATCGAAGTGGTTTTAGTTATTAAATCCTTTTCATCATAGTCTTTCATTTTGTCAATAGCATCAAAAAGCTGTACTATTTTCATGTCATTGTTGGAAGTATTTCTTTGTATATAAAGCTTAAAATTCCTCTTTTCAGACTTTTGAAGAGAGTGAATCAATTGAAACAAAGCATCTGTTGATCGGTTGGGCATCGTAAATTTTTTGACCGCAATAGCAATGCTGGCAAGGCTTCCGCAAAATTACTACTCATTTCGGTAGTGTAAATTTCTGCTATTTTGTCCATTAATATCTCTCTCATATAAGCTATTTTCGAATACTCAACATTGCAGGTTGCCTGCGAATTGCTTGCTTATCTCAAATCCTACATTAAAGATTTATTCTTATGAATAAAATAATAATTTTTGACACTACTCTACGCGATGGTGAACAAGTGCCCGGCTGCAAACTAAATACAAAGGAAAAAGTTGAGCTTGCAAAAGAGTTAGAGAACCTCGGCGTTGATGTAATAGAAGCAGGTTTTCCAATATCAAGCCCGGGCGATTTCGCTTCTGTGCAGGAAATTTCAAAAAGCCTTTCTGACGTTACTGTTTGTGCTTTATCAAGAGCCGTGAGGAAAGATATTGAAGTGGCCGGGGAAGCGCTAAAATATGCAAAGCGCCCACGCATACACACAGGTATTGGCACATCAGATTCGCATATAAAAAGTAAGTTCAATTCTAACAGGAAAGATATTTTACAAAGAGCAATTCAATGCGTGCAATGGGCAAGAAACTATACCGATAATATTGAGTTTTACGCAGAAGATGCAGGCCGCACGGATAATGATTATTTGGCAACCGTAATAGAAGCCGTTATTAAAGCCGGCGCAACAACAGTAAACATTCCCGATACTACGGGCTATTGCCTTCCGCATCAATACGGTGAAAAAATTGCGTATCTTATTAATAATGTAAGCAACATTGATAAGGCAGTCATCTCCTGCCACTGCCATAATGATTTGGGGCTTGCTACAGCCAACTCTATTTCCGGTGTAATTAATGGCGCAAGGCAAATTGAATGTACTATAAACGGGTTGGGAGAAAGAGCCGGTAATACGTCGCTTGAGGAAGTAGTAATGATCATTAAGCAACACAAAGATCTTAATTGTTATACGGGTATAAAATCTCATTTATTAAATCCATTGAGCAGAAAAGTATCTGATATAATGCGTATGCCCGTTCAGCCTAATAAAGCAATTGTTGGCAGCAATGCATTTTCACATTCATCAGGTATTCACCAGGATGGTTTCCTGAAAGACGCTTCAACCTATGAAACAATCAATCCTGAAGATGTGGGGGCGGACAGTTCAAAAATTGTACTAACGGCGAGGAGTGGACGAAGTGCGTTGGCTTTTCGTTTTCATAAATTGGGTTATGAATTTGACCGTAACGATGTGGATTTTTTGTATAACCGTTTTTTAGAAATAGCAGACAAAAAAAAGGAGATAGGCGATAATGATCTTTCAACCCTCGCGAAGGAGTACCAGGAGAAGGAATTATTAACAACATAGTTTTCATGCGGTTTAGTTTTATATAGTGGGGGATTGTCCCCCGCTTTTTTTTAAAAGAGTTGGAAATGGGAAAAACGTTATTTGAAAAAATTTGGGAAAAGCATCTCGTGAAGTCCATACCCGGTGGGCCTGATGTATTATATATTGACAAACATTTTATTCACGAAGTTACCAGCCCGCAGGCATTTGCCGGTTTGGAGAAAAGAGGATTGAAATTATTGCGGCCTGATAAAACTGTAGCCACTGCGGATCACAATGTGCCTACCATCAATCAACACCTTCCTATAAAAGATATGCTATCGAGGTTGCAGGTACAGCAACTTGTAGAGAATTGTGAAAAACATGATGTAGAATTATTTGGCCTTGGCCATCCTTTCCAGGGCATAGTACATGTGATAGGGCCAGAGTTGGGGATTACGCAACCAGGTATGACTATCGTGTGCGGTGATAGCCATACTTCCACGCATGGCGCATTTGGATCCGTTGCATTTGGCATAGGTACGAGTGAAGTAGAGATGGTTTTTGCATCGCAATGTATTTTGCAAAGCAGGCCGAAAGTTATGCGGATCAATGTGGAAGGAGACTTGCACAAAGGAGTGGTTTCAAAAGATATTATTCTTTACATCCTTTCAAAAATTTCTGCAAGTGGCGCAACTGGTTATTTTGTTGAATTCGCCGGGTCTGCAATTGGCTCTCTTTCTATGGAGGCAAGAATGACCATTTGCAATATGAGTATTGAGATGGGTGCAAGAGGTGGTATGATCGCTCCTGACGAAACTACTTTTGAATACATTAAGCACAGACGCTTTGCCCCTATCGGAGAAGATTGGAACACAAAACTTGAGGAATGGAAGAAACTATATTCTGATAAAGATGCTGTATTTGATAAAGAGATAAACATTAATGCAGCCGATATCGAACCAATGATAACTTATGGTACTAATCCTGGCCTTGGCATTTCCATCAGTGGTAAAGTGCCAGTAGCAGAAAGTATCGCAGATGAAGGTGAGAGAAAAAATGTGATTAAAGGCCTTGAATATATGGGCTTGACGCCTGGTCAATCGCTAAAAGGTATGCCCGTTCAAAATGTTTTTATAGGAAGTTGTACCAATTCACGCATTGAAGATCTGCGTTTAGTCGCCAGCGTTATAAAGGGGAAAAGGAAGAATGAAAATGTGAAAGTGATGATCGTTCCAGGCTCACAACAGGTCGCAGCACAAGTGGTTGCAGAAGGGCTTGATACTATTTTTCATGAAGCGGGTTTTGAAATTCGCCAGGCTGGTTGCAGTGCATGCCTCGGGATGAATGAAGATAAAATTCCGTCCGGTGAATATTGCATTTCTACCAGCAACAGAAACTTTGAAGGAAGGCAGGGAGCAGGCGCAAGAACAATGCTCGCCAGCCCGCTCACCGCAGCAGCAGCGGCTATTACAGGAGTAGTAACCGATGTGAGGGA
>JALYYM010000130.1 GCA_030946565.1 Bacteroidota bacterium
GCTGATTGTATTTAAAATAATAGCGGTAACTGATGCGGCTTCCTTTTTGATCAAGGGACGTTTGCTTCATATAATGAAGCGGAATATAAACGATAGGAGCTATAGATGCAGACAGGCCCGTTTGCCCCGGGGCGTTCAATAATTTACCGGCAATGGCAAAATTCACATCTCCAACTTTTATAGAATCGCTTATGTGGGCTCCATATTGCAACATTAGCGTTTCGTCTACGAGTGCCTGTTGGTTGTTACGAAACGTTTTTGCGGCAGATAAGGGAGATGTTTCCAGTGAACCGTAATAAGGAAAACCTCCCTGCAACGCACGTACTTCTGTAAGCCGTGTTCCGCCGTTTTTCGTAAAGAGCACCATAGATGCAAAGCTTTGCTGCGTCGATCTTTGACCACCCAGCGAATCAACAATTTTTTGAATGGCAGGTGTAGTGGCATGGCTTCCGGAAATTTCAAGATCGGCTCCAAGCAACGAAGAAGCCTGGCTATCTACCTCATCATTTAAATTATTTCCCAAAGAATAAATCGCTACCAGTGCGGCTATGCCAAGAATAATAGAGGATATAAACAAAAACAAACGTGAACGGCTTTTCCTGCTGTCGCGCCACGCCATTCGCATCAGCCACAAAAAATTGTAGCCTTTATTATGCTGCTTTAGCTCTTTATTTGAAATTATTTTTCTATCCATTGCACCGTCCCTATCTTCCTCCCTATGCTTCGGCAGCTCTTAAGAAGATATAGTTATAAAGTTTGTTTCATAAATTTGATATACAAAAAAATCATCGGATGCAATAATAATTATGATTTACAATTCATAACGCAGATTAACATTACTATTAAACCAAATTTGTGAGATGAGGCTCGAAACTCCTCGTTAAACAATAAGTTACTTTTATAACCTCTACATGAAATATCCGCGTCTCTTATCTTACGGTAACAACAATAAAGTTATTGTGCTTTCAGATACTGAAGTAGCTAAGCTGTTTGTAGCCGACACCCGCTCTGATATTGGCTCAGAGGCTGAAAAAATGAAATATGCAAATGCAGTAAACGACCTGGTGACAAAATTTATCCGGATGGATTTTGATGAAGCAATGCAGGCTGAAATGCTCGTAATGGAAAGAATTTACCCGATTGACTTTCGGGCGTATGAAGTGGAAAGGAGAACACTTTGGATAGAAGTGTTTGACGATGAATTAAGCCAATTGCATAATAATGGTTTTGTGCACCGCGACCTAAAGCGCCCATCCGGTCTTGATGGATTATCTTTTGACAATATATTACTTACCAATACAGGACTTCGCCTGATAGACGTTGGCATTTCAGCTTTAAAAAGCCAGGTAAGCGATAAGATTTTTGAGAAATATATTGAAACGGAACTTGAAGAAATGAAAGTCTTTAGAAAATATTTTCTAAACCGTTAGCCATCTGCTTTTCGGATAAAAGTTGCGGCTTTGTAGTGTTCCCATATTTGAATTTATGAGAGCAAAAAAAAATCTTTACCTGGTACTCTCATTAGTTTCATGCCTTTTACTTATTAGGTATTGTGATACTACCGATTGCGCTGCAAATGAATTTTCTTAATTGCACCACTTGCGTAAAACTAAAACCATTTGAAAATATCTTCTCTGTAAACGTTTACCTATATTTAAGGGCTGATTAAATGATAACATAATTCTATAAATATGAACATTGCATTGGACATGATGGGTGGCGACTTTGCACCGCTTGAAGCTGTAAAAGGCGTTGATCTTTTTTTATTAAAACCATATTCAGACATTAAGCTCCTGCTTATTGGCGATGAAGAAAAAATAAACAAACACCTTTCTGAAAGAAATATACCGGATGATGTTATTGAAATAATACGTGCTCCACAGGTGATTGAAATGCACGAGCATCCTACCAAAGCACTCAAAGAAAAGCAACAATCTTCCATATCAATCGGCTTTCAATTGCTCGCCACAGGCAAAGCTGATGCATTTATAAGTGCCGGTAATACCGGTGCAATGATGGTCGGCGCATTGTATAGTATCAAAGCTATTGAAGGAGTCTCACGGCCAACCATAGGCGCTTATCTTCCAAGAGAGAACGGGGATCTCGCATTGCTTGTAGATGTTGGCCTTAACGCAGATTGCAAACCGGAAAACTTAAACCAGTTTGCCATCCTCGGTTCATTATTTGCGAAGCATATTTTAAACTTTCCCAATCCCCGCGTGGGCCTTGTAAACCTTGGCGCAGAAGAAGGAAAGGGCAATCTTCTTACACAGGCTGCATTTCCGCTTTTAAAAGAAAATATACAAATAAATTTTATTGGGAATGTAGAAGGCCGCGATTTTCTTACTGAAAGCGCCGATGTATTTGTATGCGATGGTTTCACCGGAAATGTCATGTTGAAATTCGCTGAATCCATTTACGATATTGTAAAGCGCCGGGATATTCATGATAAATATTTTGATAGTTTCAATTTTGAAATTTATGGCGGCGTACCTGTTCTTGGTGTAAATAAACCTGTAATTATTGGCCACGGTATTTCCCATGCACAAGCCTTTGCCAATATGATTGAGATGGCTAAGAGAATGAATGAAGCTGATTTGATCGGTAAAATCAAAGACAGTTTCAAAGGATAGTATAGCACATCTTTATTCGTACAGTTGCCGCTGTAGTTAGAAAAATCCCAAATTTTTTTATAAACAGTATGTTGAA
>JALYYM010000140.1 GCA_030946565.1 Bacteroidota bacterium
ATACATGTCAGCGGCAAAAAGATAGACGGTAACAAGGCTGAGCATTGTCCATCCGCCCCAGCCCAAAACCTGGCATATCCAATAACGTAGAGTGGTTTTCCGCATAAGCAAATCTAAATTGAATTTAGTAGTATTTACATACAGTTTTGATTAATGGCGAAATGGATAGCTGAGAGGTTAAAAGTTATGTTCGCCATTGATCAAAAAATTATTAATTTTTATAGAACATGATTGCGTAAACGCTTTGTTTATTGGATTCATTCCAAAACTATTTTCCCAAATAAAGATTTTAAAAGGCATTTTCCTTTTCATTTTAGAAATACATATTCTCAAATTACACCTGACATATTTTTCACTTTTTACTGAAAAGTTGTCCGTAAGAAAATCATGGAAATTGTTTGTATTTTGTGTAAGCCTAAATAACAGCAACACATGAACATTACGGGAACCAATGTGACGATTATGGTAAAAGATATGGATGCATCCATAAACTTATACGAGAGTATTGGTTTAACGCTACAGAACCGGTGGGACAATCATTATGCAATGGTAGTTGCCAGCGGCATTACTATCGGTATTCACCCGGCAAATGAAAATTCAAATCTTACTTCCGGTAGTTTATCTATAGGCTTTATGGCCGGAAAAATACAGGAAGCGGCCGCATTGATTGATGATGATGGCATCGCTTACAAAAAAGAAGACGGTAAATCAGGAATCTATTTGCATTTCAAAGACCCTGACGGAACGGCTTTATATTTTGTTGAGCCAAAATGGTAATTTCTTTTTGAAAGGTTTTTTAATTTATACATCCATTTTAAAAATTTTATGCAGGAACCAAAGCATGATGTGGAAAGAATGGGTTTCCAGGTGGAGAGATTCATAACTTTTAGCGATGGAGTATTTGCGATTGTTATTACATTAATGGTTTTTGAATTAAAGGTTCCCGATTTAAAAAACGACTTCCCTGTAGTTTATAGTGATAGTGCTCTTTGGAAGCATCTTTCTGAAATGGGATTCAAATTCCTTGGCTTCTTTATAAGCTATGGCATCGTTGGCTATTACTGGTATGTGCATCACCGCATATTTGGTTATGCCGTAAAATATACTACCAAACTTTTATGGATCAACTTTGGTTATTTGTTTACGGTGGCCGTATTGCCCTTTAGCTCTGCACTTCTTGGAGATTACAGCACCTACACTAACATGCGGCTGCCTTACGGCCTATACTCATTAAATATGTGCCTCGCCGGGCTAATGAATTACTGGCTTTGGATATATATCAGCAATCCAAAAAGAGACCTGCTTACCAGGAAAATATCAAAAGCAAGAATACGCCTCGGCGTTTACCGCAGCCTGGTAATACCTGTTGTCTTTGTGCTATCATTTGTCGTTTCATTATTTTTTCCCGTGACAGGGAGATTCATAATACTGCTAATACCTGCGATACTTCTCTGGGGTACCGGTGGCCTGGAAAAGCTGGCCGAGATCCAGGAAGCTACCGCCTTTAAAAAATACCAGGAAAACCCTAATGTTCCAGAAGAAGATAAAAAAGAAGCCGTTTAGCAAAAACTAAATGATGAATTATTGTACCTTCCAAAAAAAAATTAAGAAATGCCTACAGAACAGTATCACGAACCTGCCGGAGAATTGTCTCAAAAAGTAAGAACTTTCGCCAGGATGATTCAATCGCTAATTGAAGAAGCCGATGCCATTAACTGGTACGAGCAGAGAATAAGTGTAGAGCAAGATAAAGATGCCAAAGCCATTATGACGAATGCGCAAAAAGAAGAATTCAAGCATTTCAGTATGGACCTGGAATTTCTATTAAGGCAAAAAGACGATTGGAGAACTATGGTAAAAAATGTAGTGTTACAATCGGGAGATATTGTAAAAAACGCTGAAAAGGCAGAAGATAAAATCTGATCCAGGCGGCCATATCAAAGATTGTATAGCCGGTATTGAAACCACTGAACCTTTTACTTTCTTTTTTCGTTCATTATTTACCCACTCTTTATATAATAAATTAATGAGTGATGGCGTTTATTGTACATTCAATCACGTACCAAAAAACCCTGTTATGATCGTAAAAGAAATCGTTTGCGAAATCCTCATCGCCTGCTACATTATGCTTTACATACAATCCCGTATGGAAAAGATAAAATCGGGTGACTAAAAACGCTGGCACAACCCGTAAAATCGCTTTACTTAACTATACAGAATTACAGCACTCATTTTTGTTTAACCGTGAGTTAGTATCTTCCCCGTTTGAAATATTTTTCTTAAATATTTTTCAGGTTAATGGAAGAATCAGCCGCACATAAAGAGGAAACGCTTTTACAAAAGATCAAAGCTGCTGTACCCGGCATATTTGATAATGGAAAAATAAAAGGCGAAGAATTAATTTCTGCATTAAACGGTTTCGCAACAAATGACGTAGAATTTGAACTTCGCTGGCCTGGTAAGGCAAATGCTTTCAAACTTTCGCAGGCTCCTGCAAAATCTTCGCTTATCCCTCTACCGTTAGCGTCAATCAATTGGGAGACGACCGAAAACATTTTTATTGAAGGTGAAAACCTTGAAGCGCTTAAAATATTACAAAAGGAGTACTTGGCGAAAATTAAAACAATCTACATTGATCCGCCATACAATACAGGGAATAAGTCATTCACTTATGACGATAATTTTTCGGATGTTATACCAAAGGATGTAAATAAAAAAAACTCCCACAATTTATTTTCGAAGCACAATGGCCGCTTTCACGCAAACTGGCTGTCAATGATGTATCCCCGGTTAATTCTTGCCCGGAAGCTGCTTCGTGATGATGGATTAATTTTCATAAGTATAGATGATAATGAGCTGGCCAACCTGAAAATAATAATGGATGAAATATTTGGCGCAGATAATTATATAGATATTTTTTGCTGGTCAAAATCTGAAACGCCGGCCAATCTTTCAAAGAAAAGTAAAAAGGTTGTTGAGTATATTTTGTGTTACCAGAAAATAAAAACTTCAGAAAAGTTTAAAGGCATCCGGAAAAAAACTATCAGCTCTAACGGGTTGCTCAATCAAGGGAATAAAATAAATACACTTTTGTTTCCGGCAAATGTGGTGAGAACAAGCATTAGCAATCAAAAAATAAAAAAAGGAATTTATGGCACCGATAAATACCATATAGAATTGTTAGAAAACACCGAAGTAAAAAATAAGTTATTTATTTCGCCGGTGAAGCTCAGGGCAAGGTTTAAATGGACACAGCCAAAGCTTGATAAGGAGATCAGCAAGGGAACTTTTATCAATATTCCCACCATGCGGTTTAGCCCATCTTACGAGAGGCCTGAATACGAAGCAGAAGTACCGCCAAATCTTATCAATTCAAAAGTAGGCGTAGCAACAAATGAAACGGCAGGCAATGAACTTAGCTTATTGTTTGGTGCGAAGGTTTTTGACTTTCCCAAGCCTCCTTCGCTTATAAAATATTTGCTGGGTTTTTCTGATGATCCCGATGGAATTGTTTTGGATTTCTTTGCCGGTTCAGGATCTACGGCACAGGCCGTTTTGGAAATGAATGAAAATGATGGCGGCAACCGAAAATTTATTTGTGTGCAGCTTGATGAAAAAACACCGGCCAAATCTTTAGCGAGAAAACATGGCTTTGAAGTTATTTCGCAGATTAGTAAGAAAAGAATTGAATTGGTTTTGGAGAAGATTTGGTCTTCGGAGAAAATACCTAAAATGCCTGATTCGTTAAAGCCGGGATTCAGGTATTATAAATTGAGTAAATAAAAAATTTAGAGCTATTTGCGCCATCTGGCTGTAGCTTCTTTAAATTCAGTCCTAGAGAGCGTTTCATGTTCATCATGTTCATTAGCAAGATTCAACAATTCTACCTTATCTGAATAAAAGAGATCATCGATAATATCAGTTCCTTTATTGTTGAAATATTGAATATCCGCTTTTACGAGTTAAAGTAAATTTTCATCTTCGGTAGATAAAATCATTTGCAATACTTGTTGCTTTAGAGAATGCATAAAATTTATTTTGAATCAAATTTATTTCATTTTAGCAACAAGAATATAAGATTTACAAATGAGAATAATTGCTGAATACTTAAAATACCTTCCATGTTAATTGAAAACTTTGATTTCAAACTAAATCATGAAAAAGCGCACCAACGTGCTGTTGCGATGGTGGATAATGAATTGTATTCAAGATTTGGATTATCAAAAGAAGCCCGTGTTGAAAAAGCGTTGCTTGGTTGTATAGGTGAATTAGCTTTTGAGCAAATGCTTATTCAAAAAAATCTTTTATTCAAAGTTGACAGGGAAAATTATAAGAACAGAAATTCTGATGAATTTGATTTCTTAATTAATAATAAAAAGCTGGATATAAAAGTTGCGAAAAAATCAACAGCCAATTCGCCAAATGATAACTGGACTTATGGATATCCAAGTGAGCAAAAACCCGTTTCAAAAGATTTTGTCGTTGTAGGCTGGATTGATTTTGTGAATAATAAAGTTGGATTCTATGGATGGACTACCGGTGAAGCGGTGAGTAAG
>JALYYM010000203.1 GCA_030946565.1 Bacteroidota bacterium
AGCCGCCTTATCCAAATTTTTATTTGCTTCTACTATTATTGCGTCATGGTCAACAAAATTTGGGTTGGTTTCATTTGGAACATCCGTAATTATTCCGGCAGTGTACATAGAACCAATTCTTGAATAAGCATAACCCTTCCACCAATATGCCCATGCCGACAGGGTTTGTTTTTTTAAATCCGCGTTTCCGGAAAAAGTAATATCCTCTGTAAGTTTTTGCAACAAAATATTACAGGAATTATTGAGAAAATACATGTAAGTCCATTCAGGCAAAAATGCATTGGAGGCGCCGTACGCCCTGTCGTTTCTTAATCTCAACTCTGCAATCTGGCCGGCTCCAATCGGGTTTTGAACTGTTGATCCGTCGTCTAATTTCCACCATTGAGGATTGTCTGCAAATTTGTATGAATTGTTTCCCCATGGTATATAAATATTATCTCCCATAGATTCATGAAAGCCTATTACAAGCATCATAAAGCCCTGACCTAATTGATCATTCAGAGAGGGAACATTATTATGTACCTCATCCCCGAAACCGGAGATATAAATTCCTCCACTTGCGAATGCGAGTACGCCTGCCTCGGAATTTAAAACGTTAAACCCGGGTTCATTCCGGTTTACTACATCCAGAGAGGTTTTTTTGCAGGAAGCAAGGCTTATGAAAACCAATAAACCTATTAATGTATATATTTTTACGTGTTTCATTTTATAATTTTTATTTTATTAAAATCCAAGATTTAATCCAACCTGGTAAGACTTTAAATTTGGAAATGCGAACTGATCAGCACCCCTTTGAATAGAGTTATTAGCTGTGCCATCTGAAGTAGCTTCCGGATCGAAACCAGTATATTTTGTAAACGTTACAATATTTCTTCCTGATAACACCAACTGTAGCCTGTTTACTCCTTTAAATTTTAAGAATTTTGCAGCATCAAATGCTAAAGAGATATTTCTTAATCTGAAAAAAGTAGCATCTTCAAAAAAGAAATCTTTAGTGCCATTGCTTTCCACAGCATCATAATAACTCTTATAAAAAGCGCTAAAGGGTAATGTTACTCCGTTAATGGTAACCGGGTTATCGTAGTCGCCATGTAGTCCCTCAGAATAAGCCCATTCTTTTGTTTGATTATAACGTTTGCCGCCGTAAAACCAATCCCACTGGAATGAAAGCACCACATAATCTTTATAGGAAAAAGTATTAGTAAACGACAAAGTAAATTTCGGGTCTGTATTTCCGATTGCATATTTGTCTGAAGTAAACTGAACTCTTTTAGTTGCAGTATCAGTAACGATGCCATTCACTATTTCATAATTTCCCTGGTCTGCTTTTGCAATGTACAAATCCCCGTTGGGATCAACCATATCAAAGCTTGTAATGGCTTTATAGCCATAAACGGTTCCAAGCCGTTGCCCTTCTTTTAAGACATAATTAATGCTTCCAAACGGCAACAATATATCCTGTCCATTTCTGATTTTATTTATAGTAGAGATTTCTTTGCCAAAAGTGGTTACAAAATTCCAATTGAAGTTTTTGCCGGAATATACATTCGCATCTAATAAAAACTGCCATCCATGCGAATTCAAATCAAATGAATTTGATCTTGTTGAGCTAATTCCTGTTGATTGCGGATCATCCTGTGTGTATATGGCATTAGCAGTCGAACGCTTCCAATAAGTACCGCTGAACTTATTGCCTTTGAACCAATTTCCACTTCCAATATTAAATTCCAGATCGGTTCCCAATTCAAGTTCTTTAGATACTTCTATCTGTAAAGCCGGGTTAGCGGCAATTGATTTTGCAGCCAGCCAGCTCGCATTGTCAAAGCTGCCTTTTCTTAAAGTAATTAGTTTATCGAAAACCCCTGGCTGTATGCCTGCTTCTCCGTAGGCAGCTCTAAGTTTAAATTCCGGAAATATGTTTTGAATTGCATTCCAAAATCCTAATTTAGATATTCTTAAGTAAGCGTCTCCACGCGGAAATTGTTGTTTATAATCCCGACCTAAAATAGAAGTTTTATCGTTTCTAAATCCACCGGATATGCCACCAACGTCACTAAAATCCAACCGCTCTGTTACATAATAACCGTAAGTAGTGAATTCATATTCATACTCATTAGCATTATTTACAGTTGCCTGTGAACCGTTCACCGGTTCATATTTTGGCAACCCAACGAAGTTTGCATTTAAACTATAATAATCGCGTTTTCTCCAATCGTAGGCAACCTGGCTTGTTGATGTTATCGGAACATTCAAATGAAGGTCTTTCTGGAAATCTACTCTGGCAGTAACAGTTGCCAGGGAATTCTGATAGAAATTCCTGGAAAGATTCTTTGCAATACTGCCCGCGAGCGACTGTCCTACAAATGCATTATTTGCTACGGAAGATTTATCGTTTTCCTGGTTACGGGCATAGTCTTGGTAATCACTCCTGCTAAGGCTTAAGCCATACTTATAGTCTAATTCAAAAAACCGGGGTAGTTTATAGTTTAAATTAATACTTGGAGCCACCTCAGTCCCAATATCTTTATAACGCTGGAATTGGAAGTAATAATAAGGATTACTTGCATTGGCTCCGGCTCCTCCAAATTTTAAAGTGGAATTACCATCAGGATCTTTGTAAGTAAAGTCAGCAAAAGGGTAGGTATAAACTGCGGAACTTATAGGCGCATTTCCGAGGTCACTTGTTTTCAAAATGAACTGATTTACGAAACGCAGCTTAAAATTTTTCGCAATATCAAAACCGATATTAGAAGTTAAATTAGATCTTTTCAAGGTTCCCTGTACGATACTTTCCTGGGATGAATTAGAGGCGGATAAGGCATAGTCAAATTTTTCCTTTGCGCCAGACAATGTGATGCTGTTGTTTATCGTTTGAGCGTTATGGAATAGCTGTTTTATATGATCATAATAATGCACATCTCCCAGGTAAGGTTTATTATTAGCAGCGAAGCCCGTATTTAACCAAGTTGTTTCTCCCCAAATACCTGACGAGTCATGCTCTAACGGATCTCCATTATTATCCAATATTATTCCATTAGCATCAGTAATAAATGAATGCTTATAAGGCTGATGAAAATTTCCCAAATTAAGCGGTTCGTCAAAACTTATCCTTGATGAAACATCAATTCTTGTCGGTCCTACTTTCCCTTTTTTAGTAAATATTTGAATGACGCCATTAGCGCCTTGAGCGCCATAGATAGTTGCTGATGCTGCGCCCTGTGCAATTTCTACATGATCAATTGTGTTTAAGTCTAACGATTGCAATGCAAGCGCTCCCATTTCAACACCATCTATCATTATCAATGGGCTTGTGCCGCCCTGAACTGTATTTATGCCCCTTAACAAAATAGACACTTCTGCCCCTGGATTGCCGGATGCTGAAGATATAGTAGCTCCCGCAACTTTACCTATTAAAGCCTGGTCTATAGAAGCGCTGGGCGTGGGCGGAAGTTTATCCGATGAAATAGATTGTACAGAGATGGCTACTTTTCGTTTATCAGTAGCGACGCCTACACCAGTTACAACAATATTTTCAAGAGATTTGGCATCTGTTTTTAAAGCGATCGTCAAGGGATTATTTGCCCTTACTTTTACAGTTTGAGTCAAATAGCCAATGGAGCTTATTTCAAGGGTAACCTCATCGCGTAAAGACTTTAAAACAAATTTTCCATCGTCCGATGCTGTAGTAGATTCTCCGCCTTTCGCTTTAATAGTTGCAAAAGGAATTGCATTGCCCTTTTCATCGGTGATTGATCCAATTATGTTTTTTGATTGGCCAAATGCCATGATAGTTAATACCATCAGCATAGAAAAAAAAGTTAAGAATTTTCTCATGTGTAATAATTTATTAAGTTTTAGAAATGGTTTACTCAACCAAGCCCGGCGTGAAGTGTAATTTTAATATAAAATTAACACTCTGATAAAATTAGACAGCATGAAGGTATAAAAGTGCTGCATCGGGACATAATATTTTTTCATCATATTTTAGAAAATATTACATCAGCGGTAAAAAGAGGCAATTTTCGCGTTATGCGAAAATGATATTAGGACTATTTGTTGGGGAAAAAACCATTCTGCACTTTTTTAGGAACTTATTTTCAATGACCAGAATCAAAAATATTTTATAAGAATCTATAAAAAAAAATCCTTTTCAAATTAATGAAAAGGATTTAAATAACTTATCGGTGTAAAATCAATAATCTTTATTATATCCACCACCGCCGCCACTTCTGCTGCTACCGCCGCCGTAGCCACCGCCACCGCTTTTCTTATAGCCGCCGCCACCACCGCCACCGTAACC
>JALYYM010000208.1 GCA_030946565.1 Bacteroidota bacterium
TTGTCACACCGCCAAGCATAATTATGAGCCTTTGCCAGGCCGGTTTACTCCTGAACTCCCAGGGTTGCGGTGGCTGTTTTAGTTGCTCTTTATCCATACTTTCATCCACCATACCGGCAATTTTTACATAACCTCCCAACGGAAGCCAGCCAATACCGTACACTGTTTCGCCAATTTTCTTTTTCGCAATAGAAAACCACGGATCGAAAAAAAGATAAAATTTTTCAACACGGCACTTAAACCATTTCGCGGTAACGTAGTGGCCAAATTCATGAATGATCACCAATATGGATAACGAAAAAATAAGGTACCCGGCTTGCAGACCTACATGTTGCCAGTTTATTGCTAATAATGTCATAGTATGTGTGATGTACGATGTTTGTCCAAAGGACTCCTTCGGAGATGTAAGATGTTTTAATTTTCAACAATTAATATGTTTTTTCTTCTTCCCTTCTCCATAGGAGTCCTTGGACGAGGCCGGGGCTTACATATTCAAAAGCGAAGCCGCGAAATTACGCGCCTCACCATCGCTTTCAAAATAATCTGTAAGATTTGGCTTTTCTATAAAAGTTATTTTATCCATGGTTTTTTCAATCACCGCGGTAATATCTAAAAACCCAATACGGTTGTTTAGAAACGCCCATACGGCAATTTCATTTGCGGCATTTAATACGCAAGGCAGGTTTCCACCCTTTTCCAGGGCCGTCATCGCTAACACCAGGTTGCGAAAAGTCTTTATATCCGGCTCCTCAAAGTTTAGGCTGGGGATTTTTTTGAAATTGGCCCTCGGGCTTTTATTAGGCAGCCGGTGCGGAAAGGCAAGTGCATACTGTATAGGCAGCTTCATATCAGGCAAGCCCATTTGTGCTTTTACGCTGCCATCTTCAAACTGCACCATACTATGAATAATACTTTGCGGGTGAATAATCACTTGTATCTGGTCGGGAGAAAGATTAAAAAGCCATTTGGCCTCAATCATCTCAAGCCCTTTATTCATCAATGTTGCAGAGTCGATAGTGATTTTTGCGCCCATTGTCCAGTTAGGATGCTGCAGGGCATGATCCCGTTTTACATTCACCAAAAAGTTGGGCTTCTTCCCCAAGAAAGGGCCGCCGCTGGCAGTTAAAATTATTTTTTCAATTTTGTTTCTTGTTTCTCCAACAAGGCATTGAAAAATTGCAGAATGCTCGCTATCCACCGGGATGATTGGGGCACGGTTTTCTAAAGCTTTTTGCATTACAATATCTCCGGCTACCACAAGTGTTTCTTTATTCGCCAAGGCAATTGCCTTTCCTTTTTCTACGGCTTTTAACGTGGGAGCAAGTCCTGCAAAACCAACAATCGCGGCAAGCATCATATCATACGTATCAAAATCAGCAACTTCTTCTAAAGCAGAAGCGCCGGCAAATACTTTGATATCCGTAGAAGCTAATGCGGATTTTACCACTTCATATTTCTTCTCATCACCAATCACCACTGCATTTGGTAAAAATTTCAAAGCCTGCCGCACAAGGAGTTTATCATTATTTTGGGCGGTCAATATCTCTACTTCAAATAAGCAAGGGTTTGCCTCTATCACTTCTAAAGTTTGCGTACCAATGGAGCCCGTAGAACCGAAAATTGCAATCCTTTTTTTAATTTCTTCACTCATACTTCATAAATTATTTCTATAGCTAACAGTTCAGCTACCCGAAAGAGGTGCTCTCAAACGTTCACAAGGTTGCCAACCTTCACATGCATGCGTTAAAATTAAAATCCTGATTTTAAAAGATTGGCAGCCTTTAGCCGGGAAGAACCCATTCGACAAAGGTTGGCAATTTACTCTAATAATTTTTGTAACGCCTCATTCACCTTTGAAAAATTGAAACGGGCTAATACGTTATTCATCATTTCGGAAATGGCTCCATTTTGCAAATTTCCGATAGAACCATCATGCGTATGGGAAATAGCAGTGTTGTAAGTAAAATTATTATCCTGGATATCTAAAGCAATTTTTTTGTAAGCGTCTCTTAATGGCACACCGTCCAACACCAGCTTATTCATTTCTTCTACCGTAAATAAATATTTATATTTTTCATCCAATAAAATATCTTTTTTTACCGTGATGTTTTCCAACATCATCGTTGCCATTGATATACAAGCGTGCATGTTTTCAAACGCGGGGATGATGTGTTCTTTCAACAATTGGAAATCACGATGGTAACCCGATGGCAGGTTTGCACACATCAGCATGATCTCGTTGGGCAATGCCTGCAGGCGGTTACAGTGGGCTCGTATTAATTCAAATACATCCGGATTTTTTTTATGCGGCATGATACTGCTGCCCGTTGTAAGCTCATCCGGAAAAGAAATAAAATCAAAATTCTGGTTAAGGTATAAACACCCATCCATGCTCAGCCTCCCGAGAGTCGCCGCGAAATTAGCGAGTGATTGTGCCACAACGCGTTCAGTTTTGCCACGCCCCATTTGCGCATACACAACATTATAGTTCAAATCGTCAAAGCCAAGTAAATCCGTTGTCATTTTCCTGTCTATTGGAAACGACGAACCGAAGCCGGCCGCAGAACCTAAAGGATTTTTATTTACTATTTGCCATGAAGCATTTAATGAAATCATATCATCTACAAGGCTTTCAGCGTAAGCGCCGAACCAAAGCCCAAAGGAGGAAGGCATTGCCAGTTGCAAATGCGTATAGCCTGGCAGCAGGACATCTTTATATTTTTCACTCTGATTAATAAGAAGTTCAAATAAATTTTTAACTCCCTGTACGAGATGCTCAATTTCATAACGCATGTAAAGCTTCAAGTCCAGTAATACCTGGTCGTTTCGTGAACGTGCGCTATGAATTTTTTTGCCAGTATCGCCATATTTTTTTGTCAAAAGAAATTCTACCTGCGAATGGACATCTTCTATTCCTTCATCAAGCATAAAAGTTCCATTCTGTGTTGTGTGGTAAATCTCTTTTAAGCCTTCATGCAATTCTGTTACGTCGTCTTCGGAGAGAAGAGTAATGGATTGCAACATTTTGATATGCGCTATAGAACCCAATACATCAAAGGGGGCCAGGTACATATCAAGTTCCCGGTCTTTGCCAACCGTAAACGTTTCCACTTCTTTTGTAGCGGAGGTATTTTTCTGCCAAAGCTTCATTTATTTTTTATTACACGAATTTTTTGAACAGGATTACACTAATGAACAAAACACAAAGAGGCAATATATTATTTTGGAAATACAACTGCATATTTTTAAACCACCACTAAATCTTCTGCAAACTCATCATGAAGCGAATGCAACAAGGAATTGTAATAAACATCAATTGGATGTAATTGAATATCTGCATTTTTACCCCACCATAATTCTCCGTTTTCTATAATAAATTTCTTAAATGCTGCTGTTGTGTTGTATTTCTTGTAGTCACATCTAAGCGTATTAAAAAAAGGACGAAAATCTATAATCCTTTCTTCAGAATTATTGAAAAAAACTCTTAATACAAAAGGTTCCAATTGAATTGCACTTAATATTTTTAAAGCTTCTTTCTTATTACTTCTGCTTTTACTGATTGGTTGTAATACATTATTTTGTCCCATTTTTCTTTAATTTGTTTTTCATACTCTTTTATAAAGATACCAACATCTCCGCACTCGACATTTGTCAATGGCTTGTACCCTTTTATTTTTTTAAAATGCACTTCGAGTTGATTGTTCAACCATATCAATTCAGGTTTCACTTACCTGTCCTGAATAAAAACATGCACATGTACCGGC
>JALYYM010000210.1 GCA_030946565.1 Bacteroidota bacterium
TTCCCTCCATTTGATCGAAAATAATTGCCTGTCGCTTTGAGCACGAGGGCTCCACATAGCTGGTCCCTTACTTTTATTGAGCATCCTAAATTGAATCATTGATAAATCTGTGACAATACCAGAATATCCCCCCAAAGCATCAATTTCCCGTATTATTTGGCCTTTTGCAATTCCACCCATCGCAGGATTGCAACTCATTTGTGCCATATTCTGCATATTCATCGTTATTAGAAGAACATTTCTCCCCAGATTGGCAGCCGCAGCCGCAGCCTCACAGCCGGCATGGCCAGCACCTACAACAATAACATCATATTTTGGAAACATGGTGCAAATTTACCAAATACCATTTAGCAGATTGGCTTAGGAGGGTTTCACGTGAAACTAACTTTCGCTAAGTAAAAATTTTCTTTCTCCCGCATGGCAGCTTTTAACTTACGAGTATGATCTGAAAAGCCACATAAATGCAGTATTCCATGTATAATGACCCGATATAATTCATTTATGTAGGTGACTTCAAATTTTTCAGCATTTTCTCTTACTCTTTCAACGCTTATATATATTTCGGAGGACAATGGTTGATTTTCAGATGACATAGTAAAGGTTAGTATATCCGTTAGTGTGTTATGATTTAAAAATTGGCGGTTTAATTCTAATACAGCTTCGTCTGTAGAAAAAATGATGATTATTCTGTCAAACTCAAAACCTTCATTGTTGAAAATAAATAAGATGAGCTTTTTTAGATACCGGGTATTTTTTAAATAAGCATTTATGCCGTTATTTTTAAATGAAATCGAAGACATTTATAATTTCTTAATTCGGAATAGTTTTAAGGGCATTGGTTATACATTTACCCCAATCCCATTACATAAAAAATGAAGTTATCAAAGATTAAGACAGGTACGAAGGTTAAAATAAAGTCTTTTGAAAATGATGAGATTATTCTTAAGCTCATGGAAATGGGTTGTTTGCCAGAAGAGGAACTGACTGTGTGGAAAAAAGCGCCATGGGGAGATCCCATTTATGTTTTAGTTGCAGGATATTCCCTAAGCCTTCGGCTTGACGAGGCGGAAAAAATTAATGTAGAGATCATATAACTAATTTAAAATCATAGCATTAGTGAAAATCGGGTTGTATTTTGGTTCATTCAATCCTATCCATAACGGACATTTAATAATTGCCAATTATGTATTAAACAATACCAACCTTGACCAGGTTTGGTTTGTTGTATCACCTCAGAATCCTTTAAAAAAATCTAATTCACTTTTAAGCGAGCATCATCGTAAGCACCTTATAGACCTTTGCATTGAAGGAGAAGCCAATCTAAGGTCGTCGAATGTTGAGTTTAAGCTTCCAAGGCCTTCTTATACAATTGATACACTCTTGTACCTTGGGGAAAAATATCCAGATAAATCGTTTTCTGTAATTATGGGCGGCGATAGTTTTAGCAACATAAAAAAATGGAAAAACTACGAGGTACTTTTAAATAGGTATGATATATATATTTATGAAAGGTCCGGGTACGAAAAAACAGAAGCTTCATCACCTAATATACATTTCATGCAGGCTCCGTTGCTGGAGATCTCGAGTACATATATTCGTAAATTAATCAAAGAACAAAAGTCTATACGATTTCTTTTGCCAGATGTGGCGTGGGAGGAGATTAAGAACCTGCGTTATTATAGTTGAACTAAAATAAAATTCCCAGAAGAAGGCAGCAAAAAACGATTATGGGGGATCGAAGTTTAGTAAATGAGAGTAAGAAAAAAGTAGCAATAATTACCAAAACGTTTAAAATGCTGACTGTGTTGAATTCAGTAATGGAAATATCTTTAAGTAAATAAAGAAACGCTGCCCACATTATTCCCACTACTACAGCGTTGATACCCTCCAGTGCCCGAAAGATAACTACATATTTTTTTAAATTATGCCAGATAGGATAAAAGAATAGGACTAATAATGCACTGGGCAGAAAAATACATATACATCCAATAATACAGCCTATCAATTGCATTTTTTTACCTTCCGTTCTAAGAACCATGCCTCCTGTATATGCTGCTACTGAAAAGACCGGGCCAGGAATCGCTCTTACTATCCCCCAACCGGTAAGAAATTGCTCCTTTGACATCGCCTTGGTTTTGTCCCTTACTACATATTGTTCATACATCATTGGCATTAATACATCGCCACCGCCAAACACCAGGCTGCCAAAGCGATACATGTTCTCTGTAAGATTGTATGCCCTTCTGTTTTCCCAATGATTTTTTCTGGCTGTTTCGCTGAAAATACCGGCTAAAACAAACAGCGCAACAAAGAGCCAGATATTGGTCCACTTTATTTTCTTAGGCTGTATTGATTTTTTTTCAGGGATGCGCTTATCACTAAAATTTGTAATTACTCCTCCCAAAACTATTAATATTGGAAAAACCCAGGGAGTTTTAAAAAGCAGATAGGTTGCAAATATGGCTACCACCATTATCACAAAAGTTATTGTGCTTTTGATTGAAATTTTATACATCTTATATGCGGCAAACGCTATAAAACCAACAGCCATTGGTTGCACATATTTAAAAATGTGGAGATCTACATGATAGATATTGATATAATGAACCAGGAAGGAGAAACACGTCATTAATATGCTTGCCGGCAATATCCAAATAAGTAAAGTAAGAATTGCCAAAGGAACCCCACCGCGTTTATAACCGATAAGTGTAAGTGTTTGTGTAGATGTAGCTCCCGGTAACAATTGGCAAAAGGAGAGATATTCCATTAGTTCCGCCTTCGAAACGTCTTTACGCCTTTCGACAAACGTTTTAATCATCATTCCGAAATGTCCCTGCGGCCCGCCAAAAGCAGAAATTGTGTAGAAGAAAACTGATTTTAAAAAGGGGACGTGCCGAACGAAAACCATTTATAAGTTACTATTAATCAATAAGTTAATAAAATTTTTTACATACTTTTTACAATAATTGGATTTATATTACTATGTAAAACGGAGATAGCTTGGTTGAATGTGGGCGTCTCCAAAGAGAAGTACTTGGCTGCACAATATTATTGAATGTTTGCTTACCATACAAGGATTAATAATATGGGCAACTTATCCGTGGCAAAATATAGCGAACTATGAAAGTCAGTATAAATAGATATATGCGGAATTTTATTCGGCTATTATTTTTTTAGCCCTATTTCCCTAAGTCTTTCATCCAAGTATTCGCCTGCTGTAACATCCGGAAATACTTTTTCATGAGAGGCATCCACACAACTGTCAAGGGCAGAAAGGCTCATAGCAGATTTTGGATGGAGGAAAAAAGGAATTGAAAATCTCGAAGTGTGCCATAATTCGCGTGGCGGATTTATAACGCGATGTGTTGTGCTTTTTAGTTTATTGTTTGTAAGCCTTTGCAGCATGTCACCTACATTTACAACAATTTGGTCAGGCAAAGACGTCACTCCCACCCATTCATTATTTTTTGTAAGTATTTGCAGGCCATCAGCAGAAGCGCCTACCAGTAAAGTGATCAGGTTTATATCTTCGTGTTGTTCCGCGCGAATGGCGCTTTTAGGTTCATTTGTTATTGGGGGATAGTGAATTGCCCTTACAATCGAATTGCCTTCTTCTACAAAATCATCGAAATAATTTTCATCAAGTCCCAGGTATATCGCTATTGCCTGCAGTAAAAACTTTCCGGATTTTTCAAAGGCGCGATAGGCTTTGAAGAAAGTCTCGTCAAAGCCGTGGACTTCATCAACCTTTACATTGTCAGGATATTCGGGCTTTAATTTATGATCGGAAGGAACAATTTGCCCATATTGAAAAAACTCCTTTAGATCCGGGGCATCACTACCTTTTGCGTGCTCTTTTCCGAAAGAAGTATAACCGCGCTGCCCCGCAAGTTCAGGCTTTTCAAAGTGTTTTTTCTTCTCGGAAGGAAGGGAAAAAAATTGCTGAACATCTTTATATAATTCACCTATCAACACACCAGAAATACCATGGTTTTTTACAGCAACAAAACCAACATCCTCGAAGGCTTTTCCTAACTTTTCTACAAATGCCTTTTTTTTATCCGTATCACCGGAAGTAAAATCTTCTAAATCAACTGAAGGAATTGTCATGTTGTTATTTTTTTCATTACCAGATTGTGAATGTAGTTTTGATGATGTCAAATTACAAAAGTAATGGTTTATTAAAGGGTTTGTTTGTTGTTTTTTTATTTATGAACTCCCCTGTATTTATCTCCTGCTCCCTTAAAAATTATAGTTCTTCAATTAATTATGATTTCAAAAATAAAAGCGTGATACCGGATTACAGTAACTTAAATTATTGGGCGGCACATCCCGCAAAGAAAGATCCTTCAGATAATGTTCCTAAAGATTTGAGAGGTGAAATGATGGACTCAGGCGCAGATGTCTTTTTTATTTACCCGACCACTTATACTGATAGTAAAATGCCAATGGGCTGGAATGCGGATATCAACGATGAAAAGCTCAACAGGAAAACAGATAATTCTACCATTCTTTACCAGGCAAGTGTGTTCAATAAATATTGCCGCGTATATGCACCAAGATACCGGCAGGCAAACCTTGCTGCATTTTATTCCGCCGGTGATTCTGCAAAAATATCGTTAGACCTCGCTTATCAGGATGTAAAAAGTGCATTTGAATATTACTTGAAAAACTTAAATAAGGGCAGGCCGATAATTGTTGCATCGCATAGCCAGGGAACTTTACATGCGGCCCGCTTACTCAAAGAATTTTTTGAAGGGAAACCGCTACAGCATCAGTTAGTCTGCGCTTACATTGTTGGCTTACCTGTTTTTACCGATTATTTTTCGACTTTAAATCCCTGCGAAGATTCCACTTCTACGGGATGCTTTATTGGTTGGCGAACTTTTGAAGAAGGGTATGATGCACCTTTTGTACTAAAAGAAAAACGAAAGGCTTTTGTAATAAATCCACTAACCTGGACCATGGATTCTACGCTTGCTCCCGCCAAACTAAACAAAGGTGGTATTCTCAAAAATTTTGACGAATTAATTCCCGGCCTTGTTCATGCCAAAATTCATGGGAATGTTTTATGGGTAAATAAGCCACAATTCTTTGGAAGCATTTTTTTGACAATGAAAAATTACCACATCGCCGACTATAATTTATTTTATGAAAATATAAGAGAGAATGTAGGAACGAGAATCAGGTCTTTTCTGAAAAAATAATTGCCGAATTTGCTGCTAATCAGAAATCGGCGTTCTTGGGGAAACGGGGAAAAGGAATTACGTCCCTAATGTTGCTCATGCCCGTAACAAATTGTATCAGTCGCTCAAACCCAAGCCCAAAGCCGGCATGCGGACAAGAACCAAATCTTCGTGTATCCAAATACCAATATAGTTCCGCTGAAGGAATATTCATTTCTTTCATGCGCTCTTCCAATTTATCCAGTCGTTCTTCCCTTTGAGAACCACCTACAATTTCGCCAATTCCCGGAGCAAGTATATCCATTGCGGCCACCGTTTTACCGTCATCATTTTGCCGCATGTAAAAAGCTTTTATCTCTTTCGGATAATTGGTAAGTATCACGGGCTTTTTGAAATGCTTTTCTACTAAATAGCGCTCATGCTCACTTTGGAGGTCAACGCCCCATTCGTCAATTAAATATTGAAATTTCTTTTTCTTATTATGATTACTTTCTTTTAAAA
>JALYYM010000237.1 GCA_030946565.1 Bacteroidota bacterium
TTGTGGAAGTCACGGTTTATAAATCATATTCTTATGACTTTGAAACTGAACAACGGCTTTGATCGTCTGGCCGACGCTAACCTTGGAGCAAGGGGCGGACAGATAGCAATTGCCATGACTGATAACCCCAATTTTGCTGATCCTACTCCCTCCGTAGCTGATTTTGCAAAGATTCTTGCAGCCTATGGTTCTGCCTTAGGCCTTTGCACAGATGGGGATCGTCAAAAAATTGCTTTAAAGAATCAAAAGCGCCAGGCTTTAATTGAGGCTTTGCACACCTGGGGATTGTTTGTATTGCTTAACTGTAACAATGATGCAGCAATTGCAATGACCTCCGGGTTTCAAATTGCAAAGATTCCTTCTCCTGCACCACTAATACCCAAGCCACTGGCGCCGGTACTGGAAGCGGGCATTAACACAGGTACTATGCTAAGCAAGGGCAAGCGTGATGCACAGGCACTTACTTACCTTCACCAGTATGCCACACAAGCTGAGATGAGTCTTTTCCATTGGCAGAGCCAGCCTTGCAGCAAAAGCACCTGCTTACTGGAAAATTTAATACCCGGTACTCTTTATTATTTCCGCATGGTAATAATTGGGAGAAAAGACCAAATCGTTTACAGCGATATTGTGAGCCGTGTAGCTGCCTGATTAATCTTATATCAAATGAAAGATCACCGGAGGGGTGGTCTTTTTTTGTTATTAGCAATTAATAAAAGGATGAAAATCTTATCACCTTTTCAATTAAACCCATCTCCATGTAAGTTATCAGGATTAGTAGAATTAGTGTTGCCATAAGAGATGAATTAAATTCATTTCTGCAGATAAAGTCTGGCTCTTGAAAATTTTGGGCCCGTGTTGGTGTTTCTTTTTCCAAACTAAAGCATTTTAAAAAAGTAAAAGGAGACCGCAGATATTACGTGTTCCCGCAAAGAAGCGAGGCAGGCTAAGCGGATAGCATTGTAGCCAGGCAATCACCATCATCGGCTTAGAGGCAATGCACTAAATTATTTTATTACCTCCAAATGCTTTAAAAAAGCAAATCCAGTAGCTATCGGATCGTCTTTCCATTTCATAAAATTTTTGCAGAAAAATATTTATAATCTTTAGGGTAAGCTAACAAGCCCGCCCCTACCGGATTATAAGGAGATGTATTCATCCTTTATCAATTTTTAAACAGTTCCAGTTCTAAGATGATACCTAAGATGGTATATTTTTTGCAATGACAAGACCGTAATTCCAAACTCCAAAATTTCCACTTCTAACGCTTAAATCTTTCAAAATTTTCTAACAACTCTAATTTTCCTGATTATGAAATCCTTCTACTCATTATGCAGGATACAATTGGTATTTATTTTATCGTTTGTATTCGTCAGTCTTCATTCTAATGCACAAACATTAACTCCCCGGCCTAATGTTTCAATGGCGCCAAACACTAATGGTTATTATGAATATTTACCCGTTGGTTATAATCCTGCCGGAAGTCAAACATACCCGGTACTTATCGCTTTTGGCGGGCTTAGTCAAAACGGTAATGGCACTTTAGCGCAACTGGATTATGTTTTCTCTAATTGGGGCGGCCCCGGATGGCAAATTGTAAATGGAAAATTTCCTTCATCGCTCACGGTCAACGGCCAGCAATTTAGATTTATAGTTATTTTACCTCAATTCAGCAGTGGCGCATCACCGCAGGGTGTAAACACACTTATTTCCTATGTGATCTCACACTATAAAGCAGATTCTACCAGGATTTACCTTACAGGCAACAGTTCAGGAGGAGGCTATTGCTGGGATTACCCTGGTGCGAATGTTCAATATGGAAAACGTGTGGCAGCAATCGTTCCTACTTGCGCCGCTTCTTCTTACAATACCACCAAGGCTAATAATATTGCAGCAGCTAACTTGCCGGTTTGGGCTACCCATAATGCTGTTGACAATATAGTGTGCCCTTGTACCACTATAAGCTTTGTGAATGGGATTAATGCTGCGCTTCCTCCTCCTAATCCTTTGGCTAAAAAAACGATTTTCCAGGATGTTGGACATAATTGCGCCGACTCAACTTTTAATATGACTTATGGCATAGGCGCTTATGCATGGATGTTACAATATAGCCGTAGCACAACGCCACCTGCAAATCTGCCGCCGGTTGCAAACGCAGGCAATGATGTGGCCATTACTTTACCAACTAATTCAGTGCAGTTAAATGGAAATGGTTCTTATGATCCTGATGGAACTATCGCTTCTTATAGCTGGGCTAAAACAGCAGGCCCTGCGCAATTTACTATCAGCAACAGCAAAATAGTTAATCCTGTTTTTAGTAACCTTGTCGCAGGTACTTATACTTTGAGTCT
>JALYYM010000242.1 GCA_030946565.1 Bacteroidota bacterium
GGTTTTTATAATGCCTGGCAAATCACGGGCGATAATGCCTGGTTACAAAAATCTATGAATAGCTGGCAATTTATCAAGGATCATATTTTGGATACAAAAAATGGCGAATGGTTTTGGGGAGTGAAAGCACATTATGAGGTGATGGAGGAAGATAAAGCAGGTTTATGGAAATGCCCCTACCACAATTCCAGGGCATGCATCGAATTAATAAAGAGACTCAATAAAAAGAACGGTTCTACGGGTAATACCACGGGAAATATATAATAGTGTAATAAGGTTTAGGTATTAACTATATACTCTTCTACTAAGGTTTTTGTTCTTGTTTTTTCAAGTATTTTTCAACCTTAGTAGAAGATCATTTTAAATAATTATAAAGCCTTATTACATTATTTTTTGAAAAGAATGCGGATTTGAAAAAGTGAATTGATAACCGGGTAATAATTCATCATTTTTTAAAAGAAATACCTTAACAATGACCCAATCACTAAGCAAGCCGTTATAGAACCAAACTTTGTTACCAATAAAATATTATGATGAAAAAATTCAGTTTATGTATCGTTCTCTTTATCTCGTTCACTTTTGTATCTGCGCAGAATAAATTCGATGTTACTAAATATGGTGCAATTGGAGATGGAAAAACGGTTGTGACGAAAGCGCTTCAATCTGCCATTGATGCCTGCAACAAAACCGGTGGAGGCGATGTTATTATTCCAACAGGCGTTTACATAATTGGTACCGTTCATTTAAAATCTAACGTGCACCTGTACGTGCAGGCAGGAGCAATTTTAAGAGGCAGCTCAAACCTGCAGGATTACGAAGCATATACGCCGGAAAAACCATACGTCCCCATTCACAGAGGAATGCTTTTTACTGAAAATGCGGAGAACATTGTAATATCAGGCGAAGGGCAGATTGATGGAAATGGGGATGTTTTTTTTAACCTGAATGAAGCTAAAAAATTAGATGCCGAAGCAACAAAATTTACACGCCAAAAAGAGAATTACCGCAAAGTGTCTACAGGAATTGGTGACGGGCCTATCGTTCCTAAAGACCGTCCCTACCAGATGTTCGTTTTTAGCAATTGTAAGAAAGTAACGGTAAAGGATATACGCATAACTTCTGCGCCTTTCTGGTGTATGCATTTCGCAGATTGTGATGCAGTCAATGTTACTAATATCCGGCTGTGGAATAATTTACTGGCGCCGAATGCTGACGGTATTGATATTACCAGTTGCACCAACGTAATCATTGAAGGCTGCGATATCCGCGCCGGTGACGATGCCATTGCGATTGTAGGTTATGATCATCATTTCGAGATTCCCGGCTTTAAGCATTTACGCCATCTTTCGGAAAACATTATTGTAAGTAATTGCAATTTGCAATCCTATTCAAGTGGTATCCGCATTGGCTTTCTTGATCAGAATACGGTTCGTAATATTCATGTAAGCAATGTGAACATCACCAACTCCACAAGAGGCATTGGTATCTTTCTTCGGGATGAAGGTTCATTGGAAAATATCACCTTTTCAAACATAAACATTGAAACACATTTGCGAACGGGCGATTGGTGGGGCAATGGTGAACCCATTCATATTTCTGCCGTTCGCGGTAAGGAAACTGTAAAGCTTGGGCAAATAAAGCATGTACTCTTTAGCAACATCATTTGTAAAGGAGAAAATGGAATGTTGATCTACGGAAGCGATGAAAGCATTATTGAAGATGTGGCTTTTGATCATGTCCGGTTTGAACTAACGGACAGCAAGCTCAATGATGTTGCAGGAGGAAATATTGATCTGCGGGGAAGCAGTTTGCAAAAATCTCTTTTTGAAAATGATATACCGGGATTGCTGGCGCAATTTGTAAAAAATTTGCGCATCAATGATTTCCAACTAGAGTGGACAAATACACGAATGCAATATTTCACCAATGGGATTGAACTTATTAATTTCGATAATGTTACCATTTCTAATTTCGCAGGCGAAGCATCTCCGCTAAATGCTAAAGCCCATAGAATTTATGCAAAAGATGGAAAGGGATTGACAATAGAAAATAAAGAGAATGTGCTGATAGAAAATGTGCAATAAATAAAATTTGGAAAAAGAATTTGCCCTGGATAAAATAATTCATGAAACGTTTTGTATGGTGTGCAGGCGCATTTTCATTATTCTTCACTTTATAGTGAATGATAATAACCGGGAAAATAAAAATTCAGGTATTCTCACTTTAGATGGGGTACATTTATCAAAGAAAGGAAATCAACTGATTGCTGAAAAAATGATGTAAGTATTAGAGCCGATTTTAAAATCAACAATATCAAATTAAAGCTATTCGCAAACAAATAAAAACGCTATCATGACAACAAGACGTTCTTTCCTTAAAGCCACCACCGTGCTTTCTGCAGGCATGCTGTTAACAAGGTCTTCAGGCTGCAATGCTAAAAATTCTCTTATAGGCCTGCAACTTTATACGGTAAGAGATGCAATGGACAAAGATCCACGGGGCACCCTGGCAAAGGTTGCAGAGATTGGTTATAATTCTGTGGAACTCGCCACCTACACCGGTTCTGAAAAATTTTATGGCATGTCTCCATCGGAGTTTTCAGTTACCTTAAAACAAAATGGATTGGTTGCACCGAGCGCCCACTACAGGCTTGGTGAAGAACAGCCAAAAGGTGTAGTGCAGCAGGGAACAATGCTACACGATTGGGACAAGGCCGTGGATGATGCCGCAGCTCTTGGTTTAAAATATATGGTATGCGCCTACCTCTCCGATGTAGAACGCGGCAATCTCGATCATTATAAAAAAGTAGCAGAGCAACTAAATACCGCAGGCGAAAGATGTAAAAAAGCAGGCATTCAGTTGTGTTACCATAATCACGATTTTGAATTTATAAAACAAGACGATCAATACCCCTACGATATATTATTATCTACCGACAAAGACCTTGTGAAGATGGAAATTGATTTGTATTGGGTTACAAAGGCAGGACAGGATCCTATAAAACTTATTAATGAACATCCCGGCAGGTTCCCCTTGTGGCATGTAAAAGATATGGACAATACGGCCAATAAAGATTTCACTGAAGTTGGTAGTGGCATTGTTGATTTCAAAAAAATATTTGAATACAGGAGCAAGGCAGGCATGAAGTATTTCTTTGTAGAACAGGATAAAACACCAGGCTCTCCCTTCGATAGCATCACTAAAAGTATAGCTTACATAAAGAAGAACCTCGTATGATTTTAATAAAAGCAACATGCCATCGCAAGGTTTCTTGTAAACAAAAAATAAAAAATAAAAGAAATTATGAGCTATAAATATTTATTCCTAGTTTTTTTATTAGCTACTGCATCTTTTGCATACAGTAAGCCGGTGAAAAAAGATTTTTATCAAATAAAAATATATCACCTGAAAAGCAATGAGCAGGTAACAATGATGGATGGCTATTTAAAAAATGTTTACTTACCAGCTATGCATCGTGCCGGTATAAAAAACATCGGCGTGTTCAAACCAATTGCAAACGACACGGCCGCGTCAAAGCTTGTTTATGTATTTATTCCTTTTTCGTCTTCCGCTTCATGGATGGATATTGATAAAAAGCTTGACAAAGATGGTGTGTATAAAAATGCTGCAAAGAGCTTCAATGAAGCCGCTGCGGATAATGCTCCTTTTGAAAGAATGGAATCAATTTTATTGGAGGCTTTTCCGGGACAGCCCAATTTAGTTTTACCTAAAGATAAAAATACTGACAGGGTTTTTGAGCTGAGAAGTTATGAAAGCCCGACGGCGAATTTGCATAAAAAGAAAATGGCTATGTTCAATACGGGTAGCGAAATAGAGATATTCAATCGCCTTGGTTTCAATCCTGTTTTTTATGCAAAAGTTTTATCCGGAAGCCACATGCCCAACTTTATGTATATGCCGATTTTTACCAGTGTGGAGGAGCGAAATGCCCAGTGGAAGAGGTTTGGCGACGATTCAGTTTGGAAAGATATTTCTGCACGCCCTGAAAATGAAAATAAAGTTTCTGTATCACACATTGATAGTATTTTGATGCACGCCACAGATTATTCAGATTTTTAAAACGCCTGAGTAGTTCTAAAAAGTTGACCTTTTTTACCTCCGGTTTTAATTAAAATAACTTTTATTAAAAATCAATTACGATTATTTGTATGAAAAAAAATTACGCATTGGCTATTGTTGTGCTTACTGCCTTAGCGCTTGGCTTTTCTAAATTGCAAGCGCAGGTTACTACTTCAGCGAAGCCAAATATTAGCGCAATGGTTAAGCAAATGACGCTTGAAGAGAAAGTAGGGCAAATGGCGCAGGTTTCAATTGAGTCGCTTGGCGGAATTCAAAATGGAAATTTTTCTTTTGATCAAAATAAATTCAAAGACGCAGTAGTCAATTACAAAGTTGGCTCACTGTTAAATACACCCGGGTTGCTGAATGCAGGGCAGTGGAATAGAGTGATTGAAGAAATTGAAAAAGCGGCCAAAGAAACCCGCATGAAAATTCCTGTGTTATACGGCCTTGATGATAACCATGGTGTGAACTATGTGGCAGGCGCTACACTCTTCCCACAGGAGATTGGGCAGGCCGCCACCTGGAATCCGCAACTGGTATATAATGCAGCAGTCATCACTGCTTACGAATCAAGAGCAGCCGGCGTGCCATGGACATTTTCACCAGTATTGGATTTGGGCACTAACCCACAGTGGCCAAGGATATGGGAAGGCTTTGGAGAAGACCCATATTTAATTTCTCAAATGGGTGTGCAGTTTGTAAAAGGCATACAAGATCCTTTAGGCAGTAAAGAAAAACTTGCCGTAAGCATAAAGCATTATATGGATTATTCTGATCCAAAAACCGGCCACGACAGAACCGATTCATGGATCCCTGAATACTATTTAAGGGAATATCATTTGCCGCCTTTTGCGGCAGCAGTGAAAGCCGGTGCAAGAACCGTGATGGTAAACTCAGCGCTGATCAATGGTGTGCCCACGCATATCAATAAGCATATTCTTACCGATATCATGAAAGGGGAGTTGGGCTTCACAGGCTTTATTGTTTCTGACTGGCAGGATATTGAAAATGTATATCGCCGTGACCATATTACCAATGATATAAAGGGCGCCATTATGCTGGCAATAAATGCCGGTATTGATATGTCAATGATTCCTTACGATTACACGGAATTTTGTACTGATCTTATTGCGCTGGTGAAAGAAGGCAAAGTGCCCATAACCAGGATTGACGATGCCGTTACAAGGATTTTAAGAGTGAAAGCAGAGCTTAATCTTTTTAATACTCCGGTTACTTACGTGAAAGACTACCCGAAATTCGGAAGTGCAGAATTTGAAAAAGCTTCTTACAATACCGCGGCAGAATCCATCACACTTTTAAAAAACAGCAATGATGTTTTACCGATAGCAAAAACGGCAAAGGTTTTAGTGACCGGCCCTAATGCGAATTCTATGCGCACGCTAAACGGCGGATGGACTTATACCTGGCAGGGTGAAAAAACCGATCAGTATACAGGCAAGTACAATACAATTTTAGAAGCAGTTACCAAAAAATTCGGCAGTGAAAATGTAAAATACCAGGAAGGTGTTGCCTACAAAATGGAAGGAAAATATTACGAAGATTCAGTTGTAAATATGGAAGCTGCTACACAGGCTGCGGCGAATGTGGATTATATATTATTATGCATAGGAGAGAACAGTTATACAGAAACGCCGGGCAACCTTAATGACTTAAGTTTATCTGATAACCAACTGGCTCTTGCAGATGCGATGATAAAAACCGGTAAGCCTGTTATAATGATTTTGAATGAAGGCCGTCCAAGAATTATTCGTCGCATAGAACCCGGCGCTGCAGCGATTCTTAACATCTATTTGCCATCTAATTTTGGCGCAGATGCGCTTGCTGATATTCTCACCGGCGACGTTAACCCAAGTGGTAAGCTACCCATTACATATCCTCAATACACGAATTCATTGGCAGGATATATTCATAAGCCATCCGAAGGAAATGATAACCCACAGGGAGGTGAATCAAATTCACAATATCAATTTGGGTTTGGACTGTCTTATACAAAATTTGAAT
>JALYYM010000258.1 GCA_030946565.1 Bacteroidota bacterium
CTCTTAAGTGTGATATTGGTAGTTGCCACGCAGGCAAGAGGAAGTGTATTAATCCATCAAAAAATGTTTGAAAGCCGTTTATTTTTTGTAGATAAATTAATTGAGATGGGCGCACGCATTGTGTTGTGCGATCCGCACCGGGCGGTAGTTGTAGGGCTTGAGCGGCAGCATTCTTTGCGGGGAATAGAGATGAGCAGCCCAGATATAAGAGCCGGCGTAGCTTTATTAATTGCAGCTTTGAGTGCAGAGGGAGAAAGTGTTATTCAGAATATAGAACAAATTGACAGGGGATATCAAAATATTGATAAGCGTCTTCACGTATTGGGTGCAGATATTATTAGAAAAAATTAATGATCAATAATAGGAATGAGCAAACACTATAATAAAATAATTCTTGTTACCGCGCCATCTGGTGCCGGCAAAACTTCTATCATTCGCCATCTTATGAAAAAGTTTCCGCAAATGGCATTTTCTGTTTCAGCCACAACAAGAAAGCCTCGTGAGAATGAAAAAGATGGAAAAGATTATTATTTCATTTCCGAAAAAGAATTTAAAGAAAAAATTCATCAAAAGGAATTTCTTGAATGGGAAATGGTGTACGAAGGGAAATATTACGGCACTTTAAAAGAAGAGATAGAAAGGATATGGGCGCAAAATAAAGTGCCTGTGCTGGATATAGATGTGCAGGGTGCTATTCACGTGCAGCAGCAATACCCGGTAAATACCTTCTCCGTTTTTATACAGCCGCCTTCAGTGGCAGAATTAAAAAGCAGGCTACTGATGCGTGGTTCGGAGACCGAAGAATCTTTACAGGCAAGAGTTAACAAGTCTGCGTTTGAAATGACTTTTAAATCTTATTTTGAAAATGTAGTAATAAATAACGACTTTGATGAGGCATGTAAGCAGGCAGAAAAAATCGTGTCAACATTTTTAAATAATGAGTAATGCATGTTCATCCTATAATTTTGTAATATGGACTGGAATTCAATCATAGCTATTGTTGCTTCATTATTTCTTATCGGTTTTTTTGCGGGTATAGAAATAGCCTTCGTCTCCGTAAGCAAGCTTTCGGTGGAATTAAAAAGAAAACAGGGAAGTTATACCGGCAAAGCCTGGTCTCAGTTTATGGAGGAACCCACCCGTTTTATCGGGACAACGCTGGTTGCACTGAATATTTTGCTGGTGGTGTATGGCCTTCTATGGAGTGAAATACTTAATGGCTTTTGGAGATACTGGCATATAGAAGATACTTATATCAAGCTCGCTGCGGAAACAATCATTTCTACCATTCTCTTATTAATTTTTGAATTCATTTTTAAAGCTTTTTTCCGTGCAAAAGGTAACGCGATAATCGGCAGCGTCATCATCACCTTCATCGTTAGCTTTTTTTATTCTTTATTGGCGTGGATTGCAACCTTCTTTGTGAATGTTACCGAGTGGATGCTCAAATATATTTTTAATGTAAAGCTTCAAAACAAAACGGAAGTGTTTACAAAAATAGATCTCGAGCATTTTATACAACAACATAACCAGCACGATTCTGATGACAATGATGAAATGAATAATGAGTTATTTGAAAATGTTTTATCATTATCTGATATAAAAATAAGAGAGTGCCTTATACCAAGAAAGGAGATAGAAGCAATTAACGTAGATGCGCCGATACGTGAAGTGAAAAATAAGTTCATTGAAACAAAGCTCAGTAAGATCGTGGTATATGAAGGAAACATTGATAACATTCAAGGATATATTCACCAGCTTGATATGTTTAAAAATCCTGCGAATTTGCGTTCTGTTATGCTGCCCATCCCTACCGTACCGGAAAGCATGAATGCTACAGATCTTATTAATAAATTCAGCAAGGAAAGAAAAAGCATCGCCTGGGTGATTGACGAGTTTGGAGGCACGGCCGGTATAGTAACCATGGAGGATTTGCTGGAAGAAATATTCGGTGATATAAAAGACGAGTATGATGTGGGGGAAGAATTTGTAGATAAACAAATATCAGCAAACGAATACCTTTTCAGTGGCAGGCTTGAGTTGGATTACCTCACGGATAAGTATGAATTGGTTTTTAGAAAAGATGAAGAAACGGGTACTTTATCTGGCTACATTATCAACCAGCACGAATCAATTCCCCGTCAGAAAGACCGTATTATTATTGATGATTACCAGTTTGATGTTTTGAGCGTTAGTGAAACACGTATTGAAACAGTAAAGTTGAAAGTCCTGCGATAAGAATAGCCTTTTCTAATTTTTTTATTTAAAAAATGACCAGTCTAAAATTTATTATCCTAAATGAATATTGCAGTTGACGCAAGGTGTTTTACAAAAGATGGGAATGATGAATCGGCTAATTTTCTATTTAAAATCTTTACAGAGATAACAGCTTTACATAAAGAGCATACATTCATTTTCATATTTGATAAACCGTTTCCTCCATCTTTTATTTTTTCAGAAAACGTTATTCCTGTTTTAAAAGCGCCCATCGCAAATTCTACTGCAAGCTTGTATATCTGGTATAATATTAAAATTCCATTGCTGCTAAAAAAGTACAAGGCTGATGTATTTATAGGTGCAGATGGCTTTTGCTCCCTTACCACCAAAGTGCCGCAGTGCCTCGTTTTGAATGACCTTGGTTTTATAAACTTTCCTTTATTCACAGATAGAAGCAGGTTGTTGTTTTCTAAAAAATTTACAAGGCGTTTTATAAAAAAAGCGAAGGTTATAATTACCGGCTCGGAATATTTAAAAGCTGAAATCATAAATCGTTATAACAGTACACCTGATAAAATACAGGTTATATATCCAGGTAGCGATGAAAACGCTGCGGCGCTGTCAATAGACGAAAGAGAAAGTATAAAAGTAAAATATGCTGATGGCAAAGAATATTTTGTTTATGCAGGCCCTATTGATCCTGGTAAAAATTTAATAAACTTATTGAAAGCTTTTTCTGCATTTAAAAAAAGACAAAAAAGCAGCATGCGATTATTAATTGTAAGCTGCCAGGCTCAGCAATATGAAGAGCTTATTACCGGCTTACAATTGTTCAGGTTTAAAGATGATGTAAAACTGTTAGCCTTGCTGCCTGCAGAAGAAGTGACACAGATAATAGCCTCGTCTTACGCGTTGATATATGTTCCTTTTGTTGAGAACACCACTACAGTTTTACTTACAGCAATGAAGATTAAAGTTCCCATAATTACATCTTCAAAAGGCGCTATGCCGGAGATCTGCGGAGAAGCTGCTTTATATGCCGGCCCTGAAAACTTTAAAGAGATTGCAATAAAAATAATGGGTCTTTTTAAAGATGAAAACTTAAGAAAAAAATTAATCGAAGAAGGAAAAGAACAGGAGCAAAAATTTTCCGTAGAAAAAGCAATGGAACTTTTTTGGAGAACGATAGAAAAAACCGCCAGTGCTATATAGGTCCGTTGTTTCGTAATTTTTGTGCAACCACCTAACTAATTTTGTTATTTACAGAGGAGGGATCAATATATCCCGCATACTGCTTCCTAGCACATCTCCGAATACAACAGCCATCCCCATCAAATTTCAATGTCATTGGACTTTACATCTCAAAAATTATCCTGCGCTTTTTTAATACCTTTTTATAATCTTAATTTCGTTCAAAAAAAATGACAAGCTCAAACATAAGCATAGACGTACTGTTAGATGATGATAAAGTGCCGCAGGAAATAACATGGAATGCGACTGGCAGTACAGTGCAGGAGCCGCAAAAAGCGAAAGCTATGCTGGTAGCGTTTTGGGATGCCCTTGATAAAACTACCTTACGCATTGATCTTTGGACGAAGGATATGATGGTAGATGAGATGGCTGATTTCTATTACCAGGTATTTACCACCATGGCGGATACTTTCAAAAGAGCGACACAAAATGATGTGCTCGTAGATGATATAAAGAACTTTGCAACAGATTTTCATAAGAAATTTCTTGATATAGAAAAGGCAAAAAGCAAGGTTTGAGAAACCCGCAATGCCTTTACTTACGCCGGCAATGTGTGTACAAATTTCTTATATTTGAAC
>JALYYM010000259.1 GCA_030946565.1 Bacteroidota bacterium
CTCAGGTACACCTTTTAAAACCGTTGAATTATTCTTCACAAATAAAAAAGGTGTTCTTCTCTATAAACTCACGTACAAACTGGTAGCTGTAAAAACAGTATCATGGTCGGCTGATGCTGAGCATAACACGAAAGAAGCTATTACATTTGAATATGGAGGGCTTGTTGTTTCTGTTTTTCATGCCGGTGCCGACGGACAAATACATCTTGTACAAAACGGCTGGAACAGGGTAAAGAATACAATGGATAACCAGCCGGACCTGGTTATTGCGTGATAATGTTTATGTTTTTTATAGACCCAAAAATAGCGCAGAAATGAGGCAATGGTTTTAAGTATAGCTTCCTGTGCTCTACAAGAATTATAACCTTACGTTATATTAAGATCAATTTGCTTACAAGGCACAAGAAACCTTGGCCGCAGCTCCACGCTTCATTCTTGCGCCAAGATGGAGGCGCAGCCATTGCCTTGTATGAGTATTATGTAGCAAAGTTTCCCAATATTGTAGTAGCACAAAACAACCTCGGCGACCTGTATCTAAAAAAAGGCGAAAAGGAAAAAGCAAAAAATTGTTACCGGCAGGCTTTGAAGATAAGGCCGGGGAAACCAAGGGGAATAGAGGCGTTGAAGAAGATAGAATAATGAAGAAGTGGATAGGGTTAATGTATGATTACAAAAACTATTTCGGCTGATGCTGGAAACAATAACCATTGGCAATTTTGGTCGTGTGTTCACAGCGGGTACCCGCCTTAGTGAGACCATGGCATTGAACAGATTCCCCGGTACCTGCATTGTGCCCTGAATAAAGCTGCTTCTCTGCTCTTACCTCCGGATGGCAAATCTTACAAGGCTGCAAACCAAGTTTATTTGCCTCTTCAAGTGTTATGACCGTGGAAGTATTTTTTACTGTGTGACATTCGGCGGTATGATACTTTGCGCCGCTCGGTGTTTTATAAACGGTTTGAGCATGCGCAGATGCGGAGATTAATAAGAAGATGATTATTCTTGAAAGCCACATGTAGGGAAGATAATAACTTGGCGAGAAATAAGAAGGTATTTGGAAAAGATAAAGACAGTAATAAAGGTTTAAGATTTGAGTGAAAAAGTTTAGGTGAATTCTAACACGCCGAGTCCCCTATCGGGAGACTCGGCTGGGACAGAATACTAAGTGCGGTCTGCTTCAGAATTTCCGATAAGCCTATTGTAAGTAGTAAATCCAAAAGTTGAAATCCGCTGGAAGACGAAAAAAATTAAAAATCATATTTGAACAGAGCATTTTTATTAATTGCCTCAACTATTAAAGTTTCATTTGCTAACTGATCTTGAGTTAAATCATCCTGATATGAATCATCAATTTCATTAATAATGCTGAATTTCTCTGATTCTTCGTCATATAAAATTCTTTTACTACTTCTTAAATTAAAATTTAAAGTGATAAAAAAGTCGGAATACTCTCCGTTTTTATTCGAAGCTTCCATTATTAACTCCTCTATCGAAGTTATTAGTTTCATATATAGTTTTAATAAATAAAGTTATTAAAAATAATTATTATGACCCTTAAAGTCCGTTGACTTAAAAGCCACATACTATTAGCTTGTGGAATGAATATTAAGGAAAAGATTGGTCAGCGAATTCGAAGCCTCCGAAAAGAATTAAAGCTCTCTCAAGAAGCATTAGCACTTAAATCAGAAGTTGATAGAACATATGTTACGGACGTTGAAAATGGGAGAAGGAATGTTTCGATAGAAATTTTAGAAAGAATAATTAAGGCACTTGAGGTTTCATTTTCTGAATTTTTTAATTCAAAAGAATTCAGGAAATGAATCAAGCATATTATCATTCAACTATAAAAGATTTTTTACTTACAAATGATGATGAAATAATTGGTAGACTCAATAAAGCTGGGACATCGTTCGCAAGCCAATGGACAATAACAACGACTTCTTGGGATAGCAGCATTCAAATATTAAAAAAATCATTTCAAGATTTAATTGATGTAAATGCTTCTGTTTCTAATTGGAATATTTTTTTGGAATATGAAATACCGCGTCTTTCCAGTAGAATAGATGCTGTTGTATTAGCACATGAAATAATTTATGTAATAGAGTTTAAATATGATCGGAAAAGATTCGAGCTAGCTGACATTAGGCAAGCTGAAGATTATGCGAATGATTTGCATGATTTTCATTTAGAAACCAGAGGGAGAATAGTTGCTCCGATATTATTGGCGCCTTTAGCGAAATTTTATAAGCAGGAAATAGATGTTAACCATGATTCTTTAATACTTCCTTGTGCTAAATCAAATTCTAATAATCTTTCCCAAATCATTAATACTATTTATTTAAACTACCATCAAGATTCAGAATTGGCAATAAATAGTTATGAATGGGAGAATAGTGAATATCAACCAACTCCAACTATTGTTCAGGCTGCAAAAGCTTTATTTGCTGAACAAAGAGTTGAAGCCATAATAAATTCTGCGGCGGAAGAAGCAGATTTAGACGCCACCACAAAGTGTTTAATTAATGCTATTAATGGTGCAAGAATCAATAATACAAAGATTGTTTGTTTTGTTACTGGGGTTCCTGGTGCAGGTAAAACTCTTGTAGGTTTAAACATTGTACATGAAAAAGAGAAATTTGAAGGTGCAAAATTTAATACAGCCTATTTCTCTGGAAACGGCCCATTAATCAATGTTTTGAAGGAAGCGCTTAGCCGAGATCACTTTGAGAGACAAATGCTTTTGTATAAATCAAAAAAAATTTCAGCTCGTCCTAAAAAGAAAGAGTCGGAACAAGAAATAAAATCCAAAATTCAAAACCTACATCTTTTTATTAAACATTATATCAGGAGAACTTCTGCGCCTCATGAAAGAATTGTAATTTTTGATGAAGCGCAAAGATGCTGGGATGCAAAACAATTTTCCAACAAAGCAAAGCAGAATCAGAATCGAGAAAAGAATCCTTTTATTATTGAAGAGAAATCGGAAGCCGAGTTACTTTTTGAATTTATGAATAGGCATATCGGATGGGCAGTAATTATCGCTTTGGTTGGCGGAGGACAAGAGATAAATACAGGAGAAGGAGGAATTAAGGAATGGGGGAAGGCGCTTCAGCATAAATATAATAATTGGGAAATTTATATTTCACCACAATTATTATCTGGTGATGCATCAACTGCCGGACAAACTTTATTTGAAGAAATTCCAGATAATCTGATAGTCCATCAAAATGAAAATTTGCATTTGAGTGTTAGTCGGCGCTCTTTTCGAGCAACTAATTTGAATTTATGTATAAATGCAATTTTAAATAATGAACCTGACGAGGCTTGTCGTCAAGCAAATTCTATTAAAAATAATTACCCGTTGTTTATTACAAGAAATATTGACACAGCCAAAGAGTGGCTAAGGCAAAAAAAATCAGGTTCAAAAAGAATTGGTTTAGTAGCAAGTTCAGGCGGTTTAAGACTGAAGCCTTATGGAATTCAAGTAAGAGAAATAATAGATGAAGCACTTTGGTTTCTTAATGACGAAACCGATGTTCGCTCTTCTTATTACTTAGAAATGGTGGCAACTGAATACAAAGTTCAAGGCCTAGAAATAGACTGGGCTGGAGTTTGTTGGGACGCGGATCTTAGGAGAGCAAATGACAAATGGGAATATAGAAATTTTACAGGTACTGAATGGAATCAAATCAACACTGTTTTGGAAAAACAATTCTTACTAAATACATATCGAGTTTTACTTACAAGAGCTAGAGAAGGAATGATCATATTTGTTCCTGAAGGAGATGTTCGCGACAGGACAAGATTGCCTGAATTTTATGATCCAATTTTTGAATACTTTAAAACTTGCGGATTTGAAGAGATTGATTAATTTTTCGTAGGGACCAGCGCCATAACAGCTTTCATATCATTGGCAATGTTGCCATTATTTTATTCAGCCACCATTCGGTTCTTGTTTTTGGTACTATATAATATTTGCAGCCTTCATGCCCATGCCAAAAACAGCCATGTACAAATATTACCATTTTGTATTTCGGTAAAACAATATCAGGCTTGCCGGGGAGGCTTTTATCGTGGAGCTTATAACGAAATCCGTTGGCATGTAAAAAACGGCGCACCAGCATCTCTGGCTTTGTATTCTTGCCTTTAATGGCTGCCATGTTCTTGCTACGTATTTCACGGGTGTGTACATCGGCCATTGGGCAAAGTTATTGAAGATAAAAAATTATCTTTATTCTATGATTGACAACCAGCATATCATAAGCATTTTAAAAGAAGCAAAACCATCTCTTCAAAAAAATTATGGAATTACATCCCTTGCCTTATTTGGTTCTTACAGCCGCAACACCGCTATTGCAGGTAAAAGCGATATAGATGTTATGGTGGAATTTTCTGAACCCATTGGTATACGCTTTATAGATCTTGCATATGAACTGGAAGAAATTCTTCAACATAAAGTTGACCTGGTATCAAGAAAAGGTATTAAACCTAAGTATTTCCAGGTTATAGAACAAGACCTCATCTATGTCTGAAACAAGAGAAATTAAAAATTTATTGGAAGATATTTTTGGCGCCTCAACAAAGATTATGAGTTACACGAAGGATATGTCCTTCGACGAGTTCCTGCAGGATGATAAAACAATAGATGCTGTTATACGAAATTTTGAAATTATTGGTGAAGCGTCCAATAGAATTCCCGATGATTTTAAAACAGAGCATCCCGAAATAGAATGGAGAAGGATAATAGGTTTTCGCAATCGCATCATCCATGAATATTTTGGTGTTGACTATGAAAATGTATGGCGAATAAGAAATGAAAACATACCTATCCTTTCAGATTTTATAGAACAAATTCTTGATGATTTAAATAGAGAATTCTTTTTGTAATCTTTCCCTCCTCCTACTTCAAAGTTTTAATAGATTTTTTTAATTAGCGATGTTGCCGTTTGTTTTATTCAGCCTCCATTAAATTCTTGTTTTTGGAACCACATAATATTTACAACCTTCATGTCGCAGACATTTTCTTGCTGCGTATTTCCCGGGTGTGTACATCGGCCATTACCTAAAATTAAAGAAGATAAATATTTTATCTTTATGCAATGCATACCCTGCAAAATATATTGCAAACTCTTCGAAAACATAAGCCGGAACTGCAACGTAAGTATCCCGTTGCAAGGCTTGGTGCGTTTGGTTCATACGCCCGTGGCAACGCAAATGAAAAAAGTGATATTGACATTGCAGTAGAAATCACGGGTCCTATGGGATTAAGTTTCGTTGCAATGGCCGAAGAAATAGAAGCTTTGCCTGGTACAAAAAAGGATGTAGTGGCGAGCCGTTCTATAAAGCCGGAGTACCTGCCTTTTGTGGAAAAAGATATAATATACGTCTGAAAGAAAGCGTATTAAGAGATTGTAATTATTTTTCTTTTGAGATTTTTTTAGGTAAGCCAACTGCATTTAGCAAAGCCTTTGCTTCATTAGCTTTCTTAACAAAAAAAGGATGCTTTTCGTAATTGCCAACTTTGTCGCTAACTTCCGCAAAGACTCTTTTTTTCTTTGATTTACTTTTATTTTTTGTGATTACAGGCATATTTAAAATTACAAATTATTTCCGGCGTATCAAAAAAGCTTCATAGCTTCTGCGTTGTTCAAATAGTTCCCATTGTTCAGCTATCAATCCATATACTTCGAAATCAGTATTAATTTCTTTCCAGTGATTAGTAATACCCATTCTGTAAAGCCTGGTTCGTGAAAGAGTAACTCCTTTAGCGATAATCCATACACCAGGATATTGAATAGTAAAATCATGAATAGTAGCAGCTACGGTGGCCAGAACTTTACGGCTGTCATTATTATTTGTAATAACGATATCGCTGATTTCTCCGGTTTCTTCATCAAGAT
>JALYYM010000272.1 GCA_030946565.1 Bacteroidota bacterium
ACATCAAAAAACATCCAGGCCAAACCTGCTGAAGCAGCCGCTGTATTTGTAGTGGCAAAAGCGGAAACTGCCAGGGAATTTGCCGCTAAAGCAGAGCCGGCATTAAAGCCAAACCAGCCAAACCACAAAAGGCCTGTGCCTATTAATACATAAGGAATATTTGCGGGTGGAATTTCTCTGTGTTCGAGGTGACTCTTCCTGCGTTTTAATACAATAGCTCCTGCTAACGCAGCACAGCCGGCAGAAATATGTACTACAGTGCCTCCGGCAAAATCGAGCACACCCATATTAAATAAGAAGCCTTTGGGATGCCACGTCCAGTGTGCAATGGGTGCATATACTAAAAGGCTGAACATTACTATAAAAAGTATGTAAGAAGAAAAGCGGATTCTTTCGGCCACTGCACCCACCACCAGGCTCGGAGTAATGATCGCAAACATTAGCTGAAAAAGAGCAAACAATAATAAGGGAATCGTAGGAGCAAGGCTCCATGGCGCGCCGGAAGCAACTCCCTTGAAAAACATATGGGTGAAAGGGTTACCGATAAATCCACCGATTGAATCTCCGAAACAAAGACTAAAACCAATGGTAACCCATAGTACACTTACCACCCCGGTTGCCACGAAACTCTTGATCATAGTAGAGAGCACATTCTTCCTGTGCACCATGCCTCCATAAAAGAAAGCAAGGCCGGGAGTCATTAAAAATACCAAAGCTGTAGCAACAATGATCCAGGCAATATCTGCGGAATTATATTTTCCCTCGCCGACAAATTCCGACACTGATGGAATAAATAATGCAATAATAGAAACACCCATCAATGTTATAAAAGGAACAGCCTGGCTTAACGTTATCTTTTTCATTTTATCCATTTTTTCAAACATATAGTACTTTTACGAGATTTTGAATTTATTTTGTTATATATTTTTTATTATAATATATTTATGCAAATCAATAATCGTTTGATAATAAGTGTCTTAATGTAAAATTGTTAATATTTACTAAAAAATGTGAATAATTGTTTTTCATATATTTATAATTTTAATGTTTTTGGAACGGCACTAAAAAAAACCTGGGTAAACAGGTTAGTATTTTAGCCTAAAATTATACGTCACACTTCATGCAAAATATTTTGATCTTTTGTTTCTAATAATGAATATCCCATAAGAAATTCGTCAACTTTTCTCGCACACTCTCTTCCTTCAGATATAGCCCAAACCACCAATGATTGCCCTCTGCGGACATCTCCTGCGGCAAAAATTTTAGCTACATTGGTTTCATAATTTTTTTCGGATGCCTTTACATTGCCTCGCTCATCAAGTTCAATTTCCAGGTCCTGCAAAAGGCCATTATGCTGGGGATGAATGAAGCCCATAGCAAGTAGCGCTAATTCACATTTTATTTCTGTTTCACTCTCCGGCACTTCTACGAACTTAGCCGGTTTGTTATCATCAGAAAACTTCCATTCCAGGTCAACAATTTTCAAAGCTTTTAAATTTCCATTATCATCGCCAATAAATTCTTTTGTTGCAATAGCCCAATGTCTCTGAACTCCTTCCTCATGTGAACTACTTGTTTTTAATATCATGGGATAAGTAGGCCACGGCATAAAAGATGTGCGACTATCAGGCGGCTTCGGTAAAAGTTCGAATTGCGTAACGGATGTAGCTTTGTGCCGGTTTGAAGTACCAACACAATCACTTCCTGTATCACCCCCGCCTATCACAACCACATTTTTCTCAGTGGCAAAAATGTCAGCTTCCTCCACTTGTTTATTAGAGATTCTCCTGTTTTGCTGCTTTAAAAAATCCATTGCATAATGGATTCCATTGAGTTCTCGTCCCGGAATAGAAAGATCCCTTGGTATGGTAGAACCGCCGGCTAATACGATTGCGTTGTACTCACGTTGCAGATCATTTATATTAATAGTTACCCCTACGTTTTCATTGCATCGGAACTCTATGCCTTCCTCTTCCATTAATCTTATTCTTCTTTCTACTACCCACTTTTCCAATTTAAAATCAGGAATGCCGTATCTCAATAGGCCGCCCGGCTCATCATCTCTTTCAAAGACAGTAACAGTATGGCCTGCATAATTAAGCTGGGCAGCAGCAGCCAATCCTGCCGGCCCCGAACCAACTACTGCTACTTTTTTACCTGATCTTATATTTGGCTTTTTTGCCAGTACAAATCCTTTGTCAAATGCAATTTCAATGATATGCTTCTCTATCTCTTCAATAGTAATGGCCGGTTGATTAATTGCAAGCACACAAGAAGATTCACAGGGAGCCGGGCAAATTCTGCCTGTAAACTCCGGGAAATTATTTGTTGAGGTAAGTATATCATAAGCTTCCTTCCAGTTTTGGCGATAGACAGCATCATTAAATTCCGGAATTACATTACCTAACGGGCAGCCTTCATGGCAAAACGGTGTACCGCAATCCATACAACGGGCAGCCTGCTGATTAAGCTTTTCATCAGAATATCTTTTGACAAATTCGCTGTAATCATTAAGCCTTTCCAGGGGCGGACGCTTCTCCGGTAGTTCCCTTGCAAATTCTAAAAAGCCTGTCGCCTTTCCCATTGTTATAATAAGTTTTGTTCCTTTAAAATTAAAATCAGTTAACTGGCAGTATTAAGTAATGTCGTTACAAAAAAATCATTTGTTTACTTCTACCTTTTGTCTTTTTTCCATCAATACCCGTTTGTAATCTTTTGGAAAAACCTTTACAAAATTTTTCAATTGATTTTCAAAATCATTCAACACAAATTTTGCTACGGTACTGTTTGTATATTCAAAATGTTTATTAATCATATCATACAACATCTTCTCATCGTCCTGGCCAATTTCATCGAGGTCAACCATTTCTTTATTACATAGCGAATCAAAATTATGCTGCACGTCATATATATATGCAATGCCACCGCTCATGCCTGCGGCAAAGTTTCTCCCGGTTTTTCCAAGAATAACTACATTGCCACCGGTCATATACTCGCAACCGTGGTCGCCTACACCTTCTACTACTACGTTTGCGCCTGAGTTTCTTACACAAAAGCGCTCTCCGGCTTTTCCCCGCACATAAGCTGTTCCCGAAGTAGCCCCATAGAAGGCCACATTACCGATGATTATATTTTCTTCAGGAATAAACCCAGCTTGCAATGATGGATAAATTATGAGCTTTGCACCACTTAGTCCTTTACCAAAATAATCGTTCGCGTCGCCTTCAAGTTCATGGGTTATACCGCATGTGTTGAATGCGGCAAAACTTTGCCCGGCCGTACCTTCGAATTTTAGATGGATCGTATCTTCCGGCAAGCCATCGGCTTTATATTTTTTGGTTATTTCGTTTGAAAGAATCGCCCCGGTTGCCCTGTCTGTATTTTTAATAGTGAAGGCTGCCTCCACTTTTTCACCATGATCAATAGCAGGTTCTGCTGCTTTTAATAATTTCCAGTCAAGTACATCGCTTAAGCCATGATCCTGTTCTTCCGTTCTATACAGGCCAATGAATTTCGTTGCAGGCTCCTTGTACAATATGCTGGAAATATCGAGGTTTCTAAATTTCCAATGATCAACACTTGGCCT
>JALYYM010000280.1 GCA_030946565.1 Bacteroidota bacterium
TTCCTGCATGGCTGCAAAAAATGGTGGATAATAAATGGCTTGGTGATAAAACTGGACAGGGATTTTTTAAGAAGATGCCGCCAAATGATAAGGGCGAGAAAGAAATTAAGACACTGAATTTATCAACGTTTGAATACGAGGCAAGGCAAAGGCCAAAGTTTGCTACGCTCGAAGCTGCAAAACCAATTGATGATCTTAAGCAAAAGCTTAAAATTTTACTTGCCGGAAAAGACAAAGCAGGAGAATTCTATCGTGCGTTTCATTATAGCCTGTTCTCCTATATTTCACACCGCATACCTGAAATAAGCGACGAACTATACAGAATTGATGATGCCATGAAAGCCGGCTTCGGCTGGGAGATCGGTGCATTTGAAACCTGGGATGTGCTGGGCGTAAAAGAAACCACAGAAGCAATGAAAGCTGCGGGTTATGATGTGGCTGAATGGGTTAACGATTTCATTGTTGCAGGCAATACAAGCTTTTATAAAGTGCAAAACGGAAAACGTTTATACTATGACGTTAGTTCGAAAGATTACAAGCCTCTACCCGGCGGAGAATCATTCATTATATTAAGTGACCTGAAAGAAAAAACTGTGTGGAGCAATACGGCCTGCAACTTGTACGACATGGGCGACGATGTAGTTGGCTTGCAGTGGAACACAAAGATGGGTAGCATTGGTAGTGAAGTGCTGGAAGCTTTAAACAAATCTATTTCTATTGCTGAAGAGAAATACAAAGGGCTGGTAATTGCAAATGAAGGCCCACAATTCAGCGCCGGCGCTAATGTGGGAATGATCTTCATGTATGCAGCAGAGCAGGAATACGAAGAACTGGACCTTGCCATCCGCATGTTTCAAAACAGTATCATGCGTGTGAGGTATTCCGCAATACCCGTAGTTGTTGCACCCCACAGCTTAACACTCGGCGGCGCCTGTGAAATGTGCCTGCATAGTGATAAAGTTCAGGCCGCAGCAGAAAGTTATATTGGCCTGGTGGAACTTGGTGTAGGATTAATTCCGGGAGGTGGCGGAACTAAAGAATTTACACTTCGTGCCGCTGATGATATGCATGTAAACGAACCGGAAACAATTACTCTTCAAAGCCGCTTTCTTACAATAGGTACTGCTAAGGTTTCTACATCGGCTTTCGAAGCTTATGATATGGGCATCTTACGTAAAGGGGTAGACGAAGTAAGCATGAACCAGTCAAGAAGAATTGCTGATGGTAAACAAAGTGTAATTGATATCTATGATAGTGGATATACACAGCCTATACAAAGAACAGATATAAAAGTACTGGGCCGCTCCGGCCTTGGAATGCTCTATGCAGGCATCAATGGAATGTTTCGCGGAAATTATATAACAGAGCACGATGTAAAAATTGCACAAAAGCTGGCCTATGTAATGTGTGGCGGAGACCTCAGCGAACCAACATTGGTAAGCGAACAATATTTACTTAACCTTGAGCGGGAAGCTTTCTTAAGCCTTTGTGGTGAAAAGAAAACGCTTGAAAGAATACAAAGTGTTTTGAAGACAGGGAAGCCGGTACGGAATTAAGTCTTTTCTCTTGCTTTAAAGATTATGTAACCAGAGCAAATAGTAACTCTGTAATAAATTATCAGCAACTCAATTTTGTTCTTATGAGATTGATACTTTTATAAATACATCCTATCAAGGTAATTGACAGAAGTGATTTGGAGTTGTGATGCATACACTATTAATTTTTAATCCAATTAATTACCTCACCATTGCTCAATATGATGGAGTACTTACCGGAAGACAAGCCGGAAACATCCAGGATTTGCTCTTGTGAAATAATGTTTCCCTTTCTCACAATACGTCCCGACGGATCAGAGATCATATAATTGTTTGGCATATTTGGAGAAATTACGGAACGCAAAGTAATATTTTCACCTCTTGAAGGATTAGGAAACATTGTTGGCTTATTAAACCTGCTTGCAATAAGTATCGTTTTGATTCCAAGATTTTTTACATTGCCATTTAAATCTACTTGCTCCAGCCGGTAATAATTTACACCCTGCAGAGGCGCATTATCAACGAACCCATAATTGGTTGTAGTGCTGCCACTGCCTATGGCGGGTAATGTAGCTTGTTTTTGAAAGTTTCTGCCATCAGTACTTTTAAAGATAATAAACTGGGCCACATTATTTTCTGAAGCGGTTTGCCAGCTTAGCTTTACTTTACTATCAGGTTGCAAACTTGCTGTGTAAGACACCAGAGAAATCGGTAGCACAGCGAGAGAGGTAAACGTGAAATTGTCAATGGCTGCATAATCAAAATTTCCCTGTAACTGAAATTCAATTTCATCAATACCCATGTTGCTATTATTAACGCCGTTTTCTGTAGCAAAATTAATGAAGGTAAAACCGTTATCAGGTACAAAGGTCGGGCTGAACCCTGTTGTTTTATTGATAGTAAACTTTACAACACCTGCTAATTTTCCGGTTATAATGATTGATCCATCAGTAGAAGGATTACTACCTCCATCTTTTGAAACATATAACCATAGGCTCTTCACGTTGAAAGGCCTTGAATCAGAAGTTTTGATACCGTTTATTTGATTAATGGCAACATTATTACCATTATCAATAAAACGATTAGAATGCTGATATCCGAAACCCGACCGGGAGCTGAAAACAGAGAAGCTGTTGGTAAGAGTGAATGCCTGCCCATTGCTGGTAAAATAATTTTTATACGGAGCCTGCGCTTCAAACGTTTCGGTATATTGAGCGTTTGTTGAACCCGAAAAGGAAATAAACAAGCAAATAATAAATGCAAGTTTGATAAGTATTGTTTTCATAAAGGTTATTTGTAAAAATATTGGTGTAGTCAGGTGTTTAATTTTAAAAGGGAAAATGTTTGGCCTTAATTACTCATTTTCAAAATAAATGATTGAATAGTAAACATAAATATGTTAATCAGTATGCTTCAATATTTTTTATTTACTGCTAAAAATAAATGTGGATTCGAATTATTCATTTCAGCATTTTGTAATTCAATATAACTGCTTTAGTATTGTAA
>JALYYM010000287.1 GCA_030946565.1 Bacteroidota bacterium
TTTCAAAATCAAAGTATTGCTTATAGCCTTGACGAAGGCAAAACATGGACGAAGTATGCAGGAAATCCTGTGCTTAAAAATCCTGGAATAAGGGACTTTCGCGATCCTAAAGTAAGCTGGAATGAAGAGGCGAAAAAATGGATAATGACATTGGCAACTTTGGATCACATTACTTTTTATTCTTCACCTAACCTAAAAGAATGGACGAAAGAAAGTGAGTTCGGAAAAGAGGTAGGAGCGCACGGCGGCGTGTGGGAATGCCCTGATCTTTTTGCATTAGATTATAATGGCGAAAAGGTATGGATATTAATCGTGAATCTAAATCCCGGCGGCCCAAATGGAGGATCGGCTACGCAATATTTTACAGGACAATTTGATGGCAAAACTTTTATCCCTTATCAAACTGAAACAAGGTGGGTAGATTATGGGCCCGATGAATATGCAGGCATCACCTGGTCGAATACAGGTGACCGGAAAATTTTTATTGGCTGGATGAGCAACTGGCAATATGCTAATATCGTACCTACCGTAAAATGGCGAAGTGCATGCACGGTACCTCGTGAACTTGGCATTGAAAAGCTGGGAGAAAAATATATGGTTACTTCCCTGCCGGTAAAAGAATTAAGTAGTTTAGATGAGAAGGCTGTAGTGGTAGAAAATATTGATGCCACTAATTATGATCTCTCAGAAAAAGCAGGCAAGCTTACAGGCCCGGTAAAAATAAATTTAAGCGCAGATAAGCTTGAAACATTTTCAATTACATTATCAAATGAGCAGGGAGAAAAATTAGTTATCGGTTATGATAAAGAAAAAAATAATTATTATGTTGACAGGACAAAGTCTGGCAAGGTTGATTTTGAAAAGGGCTTTGGCAAAGTTCATTATGCGCCACGATTGTCGAATGAAAACAATCTTGATATGACCGTTATCATAGACGAAGCTTCTGTCGAGATGTTCGCGGATAAGGGATTAACAGTGATGACTGAAATATTTTTTCCTAACAAACCTTATCAACAAATACAATTACAATCGCCCGCTAAACTTACAATAAACAAATTGGAATATACTCCCTTAAAGCGCATCTGGAAATAACAGGAAATACATTTTTTCGTATTCAAGACTTACATTAGGGGCAATAGTTCTACATTTCATCCTTTTGCAAATTGATCTTAATCCCATTTTATCTAGAAAATAAATTGGCAAAATTTTGGACACGATAACTGTCTAAAATTATTTATCTAAAATTTTATTTTATGCCTTTTATTAAATCGTCTCAACCAATTTCTGAACCTGTAAATATTTACTATGAAGATTTGGGGAAAGGAAAACCAATTGTTTTTATTCATGGATGGCCGCTTAGCGGTTCAATGTGGGAATACCAGGTAGTTCCTTTAACCGCGCAGGGCTTTCGTTGCATCACTTACGACAGGCGGGGGTTTGGTAAGTCTGACCGGCCTTTCAGCGGATACGATTATGATACCATGGCCGGCGATCTCAAGGCGCTGATGGATGAACTAAATCTTGAAGACGTAATGCTTGTCGGCTTTTCAATGGGTGGGGGAGAGATTGCCAAATATTTTACCCACTACGGAAATGCGCACGTGTCAAAAGTAGTACTCGTAAGTTGCGTAATCCCTTACATGTTGAAGACGCCTGATAACCCTGAGGGCGTGCCGCAGGAACAATTTGAGCAAATGACCGAAGGCATGAAGGAAGACAGGCCGGGATTTATGCAGGATTTTAATAAAACATTTTATGGTGTGTCTTTGATGAATCACCCGGTAAGCGATGCTTTCCTTGCAAATGCATTAACCAGGGTAATGGATGCTTCGCCGATTGCTACGCTTGAAACTGCGAAGGCTTTTGCCTTTACTGATTTCAGGAATGATGTACCTAATATAAATGTACCAACACTTATTATTCACGGCGATGCTGACAAAACTGTGCCCATAAAAGCGACAGGTGAACAAAGTGCAAAGCTTATAAAAGATGCAAGGCTCGTTGTGTATGAGGGCTCTCCGCATGGCTTGTGGTTCACAGACAAAGAAAAGCTGACACAAGATCTTATTGATTTTGCTTAACAATGAAAAAATAATTTAGGAAATAACCTCTTACCGAAAATTGGCGCTGTTAACACACAACGCCAATTCTTTTATCTAATTGCGTCTATGGTACACCGTTAGTTTGTTTTATTATCGCCTAAAAACTGGATGCAGCCAAATTTTAGCAAAGGTTGCCAACCTTAATAAGTCGTTACAATTGAAAAAATCCAATTTCAAGGTGGCAATCTTTAATCCAATGAGAGGATTTGGGCTGCACCTAAAAACTAAATTCAATTCCGTTGCTTATGCTATAGTTTAAGCTAGGCGTATTAGCTGCAGGTTTACTATCATATAAATAATCCCAACCGGTGGTAGATGAAAAGTGTTTGGCAAATTGCAATTTTATCCTGATTTCATTTAGTACCCTGCAATCATTAAGATTATGAAATAGCGGCTGGTAAAAAACCGTTCCAATCAGCTCTGCATTTTCAGAGGGTTTATAGCTAAGGGAAACATAATTGCTGCTACGCAAATCACGATGATAAATGGCGGGGTCAGTTTGTTCTTTTTCGTATTCATACATCGCAGATGTTCCCGCATAAAGAGAATTTTTTTTGCTGTTAGCTAATTTAAAACGTGGCCCTGTGCCGGCAAGCCACCGGAGCTTGATCCCGGTCACATTATTTTTCTGGAGTTGAGTAAAGGCTTCCCAGCGCAGCCATTTATTTATTTTATAATTGTAGCGCAGGTGATAAAACAAATTGTTGTTTAATGTTTGCCCATTGCCTTCAAGCAAATTATAGTTCACCAAAAAAAGATACAGGCTTTTGGCTGTCTTATATTCAACATGTGCCACTGCATTTATATTAATAACCTTGACTGCATTTTTTTCAAAAAGAAAATTGGTTCCTGCATTTCCAAACCAGCCGGTGGTATCGCTTTGAATACGCTGGCTTTCGACATTTACAATTTGAGCAAGTGATACATTATAAATAGTTGTTAGAAAAATGATGCCTATTATATGTCGCATGAGGCAAGTTAACAATTAGCGACAAAAAATTTTAGGTAAAGAAATTTTAGTAGAACGGGATATTTTTTCTCTTTAGCGAAACGCTTTTCACGCTGATGTGAGAGAGCAAAAGATAATGAAACCAACCCACAAACAATTAGACAGAGCTTAACTGCTAATAGACTTATTTCCGGAAAGTATTACGAAAACTTTTGAGTATCAAGCCGCGTAGCTTTTTAGGAGATCCTTACTGTAATGCAAAATAATTTTAACTACACCTGACGTGAACTAACTTTTTAAAATTGTTTTAAGTTTAGCGGAGATAACGTCAACAAACGGTTTTGTCATTATTTTACTTCTCCTCGTGTATATACCTGGCACATCATAAGATTCTACGCCGCCGGACACGTGATCATTCCATCCCAAATAACGATCGTAATAAATTTGAGGTGAGCGGAAAATAATCATCTTACCGGGATAAACTTCTGGTTTATATGCCCTGGACATATATCCATTTGTGTGCAACAAATATTTATTTCTCAACAATTTTGGAAGCAGGCGGCCCCTTGAGAGATAATAATCAAATCCCATTTTTGTGATCCTGTTATTTATTCTTAAAATTTTATTGCGGGTCTTTTTATACAAAATATGTGTTGTAAGCTTCGATCCGATTTTTATAACTTTTAATGGATACAATAATTTTTCTTTTGAATTTAAAGAAGAAAAATTACCTGCATGAGCTGATATCACCGATTTAAGAGATGGCTTTCTTTGAGGTATCTTATCATCGGCGGAAGGCGCATTAAGATATGTAGATGAACGGCTGTTAAATGTAGCGAGTAATTCAACCTTCTCGCCTTCCTTTAATAATTGCTGCGCCATTTCAAAAGCAATAGTGCCCCCCAGGCAGTAGCCGGCGAGGAAATAAGGGCCAGCCGGCTGAACAGATTTAATCTCTTTGATGTAATGTGTTGCCATTTCCTCAATGGAAGTATGAAAATGTTCTTTGCCATTTAAACCCCTGGCCATAAGGCCGTATAAAGGTTGGCTTATTCCTAAATTCTTTGCAAGGTCATTATAAAAAAGAACATTCCCTGCTCCTGCATGCATACAAAACAAGGGCGGATTATCGCCTTGTGGCTGGATAGGCACCAGGCATGATAAATTAATAACGTTCTTTTTTTGGCTGATTATAGAAGCCAGTTTGCTTATATCAGGCGCCTGAAAAATAGTTGCCAAAGGTAACTCCCTTCCAAATTGTTTTCTGACTCTGCTAAACATAGTAACAGTCTGAATTGAATTTCCTCCTAATTCAAAAAAAGTATCGTAAACCCCAACCTTTTCTATTCCAAGCAAATTTTCCCAAATTTTTGCCAGAGACTTTTCTATATCATTAACGGGCGGCGCATATTGTTTTTTTAATAATTCAGAGAATTCAGGAACAGGCAATGCTTTTTTATCAATCTTACCATTGGACGTAAGGGGTAAATGATCCAGTTCCATCCACATGCCAGGTATCATATAATCGGGCAGTTTTTCCTGTAGCTGCGCGATAGTTTTTTGTTTATTAAAAGGTTCTTCAGGCACTACATATCCCACAAGAATCTTATTTCTATTGTCGTCTTCGCAGAGCCGGACGGAGGCTTGCCTGATATTTTTATTTTGCAGAAGCACATTTTCAATTTCAGCAAGCTCTATACGATAGCCATTTATTTTCACCTGGTCATCTATCCTGCCAATGTATTCAATTTCACCGTCCATATTCCATCTTACTTTATCACCGGTTTTATAAACTAATGCAAACTTCGCATTTGCGGCGTTGGAAATATTCTCGTCGTTACTCACAAATAGTTTTATATCATGGAAAGAATTTTCAATAAATTTTTCTACTGTGAGTTCTGGCCGGTTGAGATATCCACGCGCAATCCCCTCGCCCGAAATATATAATTCACCGTCTGTTTCTACCGGGACTAATTCACCGCTAATATCTACAACATAAAGCTGTGTATTAGAAAACGGTTTTCCAATGGGTACAGTTTTATATATCTTTTGCAGATCAACTTTATGAATGCATTTCCCAATGGTAGTTTCCGTTGGCCCATAATGGTTGTATATTGCCCCTGCATAATTCAACTTCAACAAGTGTTCTTGTATCTTCAGTGAGAATGACTCACCTCCGAATATCATTGCCTTTTTAGCCAATACTTTATTGCCGCTATTAATATAAGAAAGCCATACCGATGGTACGATTTTTATGCAATCAACTGGATTTTTTTCCAAATAAGAAACTAATTTTTCGCCATCCATTATTAATTCCCTTGATAATATATTTAATGTTGCACCAAGGAGAAGTGACGTAAAAATTATTGAATGTCCTGCGTCAAATACTAATGGGGAGAATAATGCAAAGGAGGTATAGTTTTCTAATTGTGCAACTTTAATTAATCCGAAACAATGGTCAACTACCGCCTGGTGTTCTATCATTACTCCTTTCGGCTTACCGGTAGATCCGGATGTATAAATTACATAAGCGAGGTTGAGTGAATTTATTTCGATACGTGGGTTTTGTACGGGCATATCGCTAATGGCACCCCGGCATTTATCTATTTCAATTATATCAATTGCCGCTGATGCGGGTAGTTTTAGGCTGCTTATTTTACTGCTGATAACGATTGTGGCAGCAGTATCTTCAAGCATGAAATTAATTCTGTCTTCAGGATATTCCGGATCTATAGGCACATACGCTGCGCCTGCTTTTAATATTCCCAATATTCCAATCAGCATCTCAATGCTGCGTTCTATAAATATAGGTACGAGCGCCTCTGTTTTTACGCCGTGTTCTAGTAAACACCACGCTACCTGGTTAGAACGTTTATTTAATTCATCATAGGTAAGTTTTTCATTTTCAAACACCACAGCTACTTTATCTCCATTGATGCTTACCTGTTCTTCAAATAAATTTACCAGGGTTTTATCTCGCGGATATTCTGTTTTAGTATCATTGAACGTTACAAACAGTTGGTTTTTCTCTTCGGCTGTAAGGATATTATATTTTGATACTTTCGCTGTGGGAGATTGCATAATGGAAACCAGCAATTCATTAAAATGATTCACCGTGCGATCAATTCTTGCCTCGCTATACAATTCCGCATTATATTCAATTGTTCCGATAAGGCCATCAACAGTCTCTTTAATAAAAAATTGCAGCTCAGGCATTGAAAGGCCTAATGTAAGCGGCTCTCCTGAAAGTTGTAAAAGGCCAACCTGTGTTGTAAAATTTTCCTCTAAGCTCTCAACGACTAACATCACATGTGAGGGCGGCGTAAGCCTTAAATCTTTTTTCTTAATTATAGTCTCATCTTCGAATTCATAAGGAGAGCCATTATATTCAGCAGAAGCTTTAGGTAGATTAGTTTTTATTTCGTTCAGCAGTTCTAAAAAAGAATTTTCGCTATTTAATTTATTTGATACAGGAAGTAAGTCTTTAAATAAAACTATCGGATGGCCTTCTCCCGGCTGGAATGTTGGCGTGTTTGGAACTCCAACAAGGATATCATTTTCAGTATTGTTGTATCTGTAAAATAATACATGAAGCACTTCCAGCATGGCTATAAAAATAGTAGTCTCCTCTTTCTCAACAAAGGCCTGCAATTGTTGTGTAAGTTCATGGCTTATAGAAAACTTCTTCGTAAGCATAGGCACATGCTTACTAAAAAAAGAACCTTTATTACCCGCTGGGTTGTTAGAAGTTTCTATTAAGTCTTTATCGCTATTTTTTTCAGAAGCCGGTGCAATTTTTTTAGGAACTGCCTTTATCTTTTGCATAACTTAATTTTTAATTACCCATGACTATTACTATTTAAAGGTTTGTCAGTAGAAATTGGATAACCGAAAGGGATACTGTTTTTAGCGCGATATTTTTTATAGGTTAGATTTTGCAGTCTATAGATTTGCAGTTTGGGAATGCGTAAATAGCAGGCTATTGAATATAAGCGTAGAAATTCAGGTGTTCCGGATTAATACAGCAATTATTAATTAAAAAATGATACTGTAATTTCCTGATCTGTCTTTCCAAACATAAAATAACAACAAAATTTTGAAGAAAATTTGAAGTGAAGAAAAAAGTTCAATAGCAGCCTAATGTTTCTCTTCTTTTGCCAAATCCAAAATCAAACCAGCTTGATTATTTATAACTGCAGCCCTTTTTGTTTTAACTGAATTTTGTTTAACGTGCAATAAAACAGTACTATGATAGTTTAATATTTTCATAAGTTTGCATTCTTTAAAAAATTGATTGCTTACGTCAATTTGAAACTTTAAATTTTTCTTCTTGCTCAACATTGGTACCCGCGTCAATTTTAAAAGGATTGCCTTTTACTATTTAATAATATTTTTACTTACTGTTCTTATTCTTCTACCAGACCTGGTGTTCTTTATTAAGAATGGCGTTTTTAATTATGCAATCACCGGCATACTTATCGTCCAGGCTTTATTATTTATTCCCGTTGTTATCTTCTGCAGAAATCTCAAAATATATTATTGGATATTGGCAATAATTGTAGCCTTTACCCCGGTAATGCTGGTATCCGTATTTTATATGAACATACAGGTAAATGCTGAGATGGTAGGGCTCGTGCTTGATACTAATAAAGAGGAGTTGAAGGAATTGCTTGGATGGAAAATAATTTTGGTGATCGGCGGAATGTTTTTTTTCGGATGGCTCTTTATAAAATTGTCTTCAAAACTTCCTTCAAAAATTAGTTGGAAGACGGGCCTTTTTATTTCATTATTTGGCTTAATCTCATTTGGCGTCTTACCATTTCTGCGTAAGACAAAACTTGAGAATTATTATATCATGGCCCGAAATACTTATCGTACTTATTATCCATTCAGGTTAGGTGACGCGATAGATCTTATACAAAGTGAGATGAATAACATGAAGCAGTACAAAGAGGATACTAAAGATTTTACATTTAACGCAGTAAAAGCAGATTCAGCAGATACTGCGAGGCATATTTACATTTTAATATTAGGTGAAGCTTCCCGTTACGATCATTGGGCGATCAATGGCTATCC
>JALYYM010000293.1 GCA_030946565.1 Bacteroidota bacterium
GAAAATTAATTGCTTCAGTTTTTACCGATGATAAGATCATTTTTATTTCTACTCACCAGATTCGCGACCTCGACAATTTAATAGATCGGGTAATAATTATAGACAACGGGGAATTGCTGTTGAATGCCTCGTTAGCGGAAATATCAGATAAGCTATGTTTTAAAAATGTGTTGGATCTTCCCGAAACCGAAAAAGTATTATATGCCGAAGATTCATTGAAGGGCCATGCCATTGTAATTGAAAACACACGACATGAAGATTCTAAAATAAACCTTGAGCACTTATTTAATGCCGTTACTGAAAACCCGGTGGTTGCGAAATCGATTTTTAATCATTAATATATCAGCTTGAACAATACTTTCAACATAAAAAGATTTGGGCTAATCCTAAGGAAAACATTTCTTGAAAGACCAATGCAAATGATTGGATTTCCCGGGCTGGTGCTAATGGCAGTGCTGATATTATACGTATTAATAAAAGCATTGAGTGGATTTGATATGGCACAGCGGATATCGTTTTTTGTGGGTCTTGTTGGTGGAAGTTTTTTTCTGGGTTCCTTTGTGTTCGGGTATTTTTCATCTAACGCCAGCGGGTCATCTTTTCTTACACTACCGGCTTCTCATTTTGAAAAATGGCTGTGTGGTATTTTGATTGCGGGTGTTTTTTATCCCATCGTCTTTTTAATTTTTTATTATGGTATTGATACGGCTTTTGTGGCTCTGTATCATAACAGCCTTGACCCCGCATCGCCTTTTTATAAACAAGCGTACGAATCAGTATATACATTTGACCTGGGCGGCGTTATTGCCGGCAATGTGTATATAATGTTATTTATTTATACAGGAGCTATGCTTCTTGGTTCGCTACATTTTAATAAAACAGCCATCATAAAAGTTGCGCTCACCTTAGTCATTCTTTTCAGTTTTATTGTAGGCTTGAACTGGCTAATGGCGATGAGTCTTTTTAGAAATATAGAAGATGCATGGCCATTTTATCATGTAATAATTCGACTCGGAAAGGAAACAGGTTCACTTGAAATGCCTTCATCTGCCGGAAAAATATTTAAGTATACCATTATATACTTTTTCCCTGCTGCAATATGGTTCCTTTCGTTTACCCGTTTGCGTGAAAAAGAATTTTAAACAATGTATTTTTAAAACTACTCTTAAATGAATAATATTTTTCATGCAAAAAGATTCGGGAGGCTTGTAAAGAAAACCGTGCTTGAAAGGCCCATGCAGACGCTTGGGCTCATAGGATTATTGCTGGTACTGTCCCTGATACTATATTCCGTTATTAAAACTTTCGGCGGGTTTAATCCGGCACAGAACATCACCTTTATATGGGGGCTTTCAGGTGGCGGCTTCTTTTTAGCTTCCTTTGTATTCGGCTATTTTTCTTCCAATGCGATGGGTTCCACGTTTCTTACATTGCCTGCATCCAATTTTGAAAAATGGCTGTGCGGTGTGCTGATCGCGGGTGTTTTTTACCCGGTTATCTTCCTGTTGTTTTTCAGACTTGTAGATAGCAGTTTTGTAGCAATTTATCATAATGGCCTGGATCCTGCCGGTCCTTTTTATAAGCAACTATATCAATCCGTTTTTATTTTTGATTTTAATGGCTTTGTTGCATGGAAAGTGTACCCGATGTATGCATTTTTAACAGGGTCAATGTTGGTGGGCTCGTTGTATTTTAATAAAGTAGCTTTCATAAAAACCGCCATTGGCATAAGTATACTTATCCTTGGTGTTATAGGAATCAACTGGCTGATGGCTACACTGCTTTTTGGACATATCAACCATGCTGCTCCATTCAATAGTGTAACTCTACCTGCGGGAAAAGAGGAGGGTTCTGTCGAGCTACCTCGTGGCTTTGTAGATATTATTAATAGCAGTATATGGTATGTACTGCCACCCCTGTTGTGGCTGTTAGCGTTTACCCGTTTACGTGAAAAAGAATTTTAAATTATATGAATGGACTTTAAAGAGAACCCAGCGATTTATATACAGATAGCGGAATACGTCTGCGAGCAGATTTTATTAAAAAAATGGAAGCTGGGTGAAAAGATCATTAGTATAAGAGACCTTGCTGTGAACATGGAAGTAAACCCCAATACGGTACAAAGAGCTTATGATTTTTTACAGCAGCGGGATATCATCACCAATAAAAGAGGCGTGGGATATTTTACTGAAGATGACGCAATGGAACGCATCCTTAGTTTTCGGCGGGAACAATTTATAGAAAATGAGCTCCCTGTTTTTATGCGCAACATCTATCTTTTAAATATAGATTTTAAAGAAATAAAAACCATGTTTGATCAATTTGTAAAAGACAATTTTAAAAAATAAGTTATGAAATTTACATCAAAGGCTTTACTGACGCTAGCGGTTATATTAATCGGTGCACTACTGTCTTCCAACATCATTTTAAAAAGAGAATATGATAAGTTGGATAAATCGGACATTTACTGGAACTACCACAAGATATTGGAGCAGCCATTTAAATACCTGAAGATAACCGGAGGAAACGGTACCAGGATTGCATTTGAGCAAAGCCAACATTATTCTGTAAGAATATTGCAGGAATGGGAACGATATCATGGCGGCAAGATCCAGGCGCATGTAATAAACGATACACTTTACATCAATTTTGACTATGCACCTCCTACTCCCTATGACTTTTTCTATATAAAAAATACAACTACCATAAGAATTTTTTCTCCCGAAGTTTTATCATTCGATGGCTTCAATACAAACTTCGAAATGTATAAGCTGAAACAAAAAAACATGAACGTGCGCTTAACCGGCAGATCGAAATTTGAAATAGAAAGTATGCTTCGTTCGATGGACTCTATAACTGTTTTTCAAAAAGATTCTTCTGAAGTAGTTTTTGAAATGTCTCCTGATTACAAACCGGCAAAGTCCACAGTGAAAGCCAAGTCTGCTACTATTACGATTGGCAGCGCTCCTCCGGATATGTCATCTTTAAATCAAATAGAAAGTCCGGAGGCCATGTCTATTAAATCTGTGAAAGCAGATATACAGGGCTATTCACTACTGGATCTTGGTCATGCACAGATAGATTCTTTGCAATTGTCGATTGCAGACAGTTCAGCCATTATTATTTCAGGTGGAGCGCTAAGGAAGTTTAAGTAGGGAGAGCAAAAATATATTCGCCAAACTCTTTTGGAGGAAGTAAATTTAGGTTGTTCAAAAAAATTCAGGCTGAATAATTTGTAAATGATTCATAGCAAATAGCCTGTTCGCTCGTTCTTCATAAAAAAAATAAAACGATTGCATGAAAAACATTCTGCTCTTTATTTTACTTATTAGCGCAAACCTTGTTTTTGCACAAAAGCAAAAACCTGTTTCTATTATTTTCGATACGGATATTGCTCCTGATTATGACGATGTAGGCGCGATGGCTCTGCTGCATGCATTTGCAGATATGGGCGAAGCGAAAAT
>JALYYM010000301.1 GCA_030946565.1 Bacteroidota bacterium
CCCTTTGCGAACCTGTTGTCCATCTTTGAAATGTATGCCAGTTACATAACCACTCACCTGCGAGGTCAGGTCTATTTCATCCAGGGCTGAAATGGTCGCAGGAAATTCATCATAGTAAACTGCATCGGTAGAACTAACCTGGGTTACTGTAACAGGAGTAGCCGGTGGCGGGCCTTGTGGCTGATCGCTCTTTTTATTTCCGCACGATGCAAGCATAAGTACAAAGGCTAAAAAAGGAAATATATAAAGCTGTTTACAATTCATTTTTTTCATTTTAATAATTTATTTCACCCAATGCTTGCGCTACATCTACCTTGGTCGAAAGCAATTGATACAAAGCATTGTAATAATTTATTTGGGCCGTGCGTAAATCCGTTTCGGCATTTATCACTTCGAGATAAGTTTTAATGCCGGCTTTATATTGCAACGTTATTACATCATACACTTCATTAGCCAGCAAAAGGTTTTCTTTAAGGCTATAAAAATTATATAAGTTGCTTTTATATGCCGATAGTGCCTGCGTGTATTGTGTATTAATATTATGTTGAAGACTGGTAATGGAATTATCAACCTGTGCAATCTCAAGCTCAGCCTGCTTTATTTGCTGCAACCTTTTACCACCCTGGAAAATTGGGACAGACAATAAAATGCCTGCATAAGAATTAGGGTAACTCTGGCTGTAAATTTTGGTGAATTTGTTATTGAGGTAATTAAGGTTGTAATTACCAAAGGCCGAAATCTCTGGTAAAAAACTCCACTTATAATATTGCAAATTGTATTGCTGCAATTTCTTCTGTGTTTCCAATAATTGCACTTCAATCCTGGATGAGTAATTTACATTCTGCAGCGTATCTATCAGCACTTCATTTTCCATCCTCGCAGTATCATAAACGAGCACAAGCTCCTTTGAAAACGGATAGCCCATCAACTCTTTCAGGTAGGCCTTTTTTGCAAGCAAAGATTCTTCTCCGAATTTTTTTTGCGCCTTTGCATTGTTCAAAGAAATGGTAGCTCTCTTGTAATCTGTCTTGTCTGTAATGCCCGCCTGGTATTGATAGAACGCATCTTTCAGGCTCACATTTATTCTTTCAATATCCTGTATCGTTACGCTGATTTGTTGCTTGGTTAATATAACATCGTAGAATGCTTTACTAACCAAAGCAGCAATATTAATATTTTGCTCCTTTGTATTTTGCTGCGATTGCAGGCGCACATCTTTCGACGTTCGTGAAGCCAGCAACACATCACGGTTAAAAATATTTTGGGTTGCGCCAAGCTGAATGCCGGAGATGTTAACCGTTCCGGTATGAATTAGCATGCCATTAAAATTCAAAGTTGGCAACTGAAAATTATGTTGCAGATTGTAATTAAGATTTAGCTGCGGAAACCAATCAGCCAGTTTACTTTTGATCGTTGCTTCTGTAATTTCTTCATTGAGCTTTGCATTAGCCAAATCAGGATTATGCTCTAATGCATATTGAATGCAATTCTCAATGGTAGCCTGTTGCAGGCTATCCGATTTTTTTTGCTGCGCATGGAGCAGGGCAGGCAACAGTAAAATGAGTGCGAGTATTTTATATCCTTTGCATTGCCTGCAATTGTACCTTAAATTCCAAATTTGCATATAACTTTTTTAGACTCTTATCTACATTACAGGCAATCGCGATGCGAAAACTATTACAGTTAAGTCAGCAAATGGTTTGCTGATCATTGAATTTTAATCCCGTCCCACAAAATGGTAGCAACCTTGCAAAGATCATTATCCTTAAACCCGAAACGCCCGGTTATGTGATATTTTGCCGTTGCAGTAATACAACCAAATACTGCAGAAGCTATCAACTTGTATTCCATTTTTTTCAAATAACCCTCGTCCATCCCTTGCTGCAGAAATTCATGAAACCTGTTTACAGAGCCTTTCAATTTTTTTGCTGAATTTATTTTTGCATAAGGCGAGCTATTAAATTGTTCTATAAATATTAGTGAGCCTGGATTGCTAATAAAATATTTACAAAGGTTTATCCACCCTTCAAAAAACTGTTGCCGGTATTCTTTTTTGCTACTGGCTTCACCGAACATGGCATCCAACATTTCCTTTCTCACCTGGCAATTAAGCTCCATAATGATGTCGTCTTTTCCGGGGAAATAATGATAAATAGTTCCTGAAGCCACGCCTGCCTTTTTTGATATCATGCTTACGGTAGTTCCATGCAGGCCGTGCTCTTTTATAAGCTTAAGGGTACTGTTTAAGATGGCCTGTTTTTTATCTGCTATTTCCGATTGAACGATCATTCGGTGGCGAAGGTAAAGAGTAGAATATTTAAAATTTATTTTTTTTTTCGAATAGAATTCTTATGCGGACTCGAAATTTTATCTGCTTCAGCAAAGATTATGCTCGATAGTTTCAAACCATTTTTATAGAAGCGATTACTGAATCTCTCCATATTTTAATACTTTTTTGCTGAACAAAATAAAAGTAGATAAGTAACATTCCTATATTTGAAAACATGGCAGCGCATATTCATAGTGACAATATCGCTATACCATTTGCAACCAGGAAGTATTAGTGAAAATCTTAACGATCAAAACGTATAGATAAAAAATGACAATAACCATCATTATCATACTCTGCAGTTTGCTTTTATTAGCTTACTTCTTTGATCTTACTTCTTCGCGTACCAAAATCCCTTCGGTAATTTTGTTGTTGATTTTAGGATGGGGCACAAGGCAACTATCCCGGCTGGCAGAGTTCCAGGTGCCTGACCTATCCCCTCTTCTTCCGCTATTCGGCACTATCGGCCTTGTATTAATTGTGTTGGAAGGTTCGCTTGAGCTTGAGCTAAACAAGTCGAAACTCCCGCTATTAAAAAAATCATTTTTACTGGCATTTATTTCTTTATTCACCCTGGCATTTTTAATAGCATTTGTTTTTATGGAGTATGGGCAATTCTCTTTAAAACATTCGTTGGCCAATGTGATTCCGCTTTGCATCATAAGCAGTTCGGTTGCCATATCGAGTGTGAAAAATATATCGGGCCACGATAAGGAATTTATTATTTATGAAAGCAGCATGTCTGATATTCTCGGTGTAGTGTTCTTCAACTTCATTGTATTAAATGACAATATTACTTTGCCTTCGTTCGGTAATTTTATATTGGAAATAATAATTATATGCATTGTTTCCTTTATAGCTACCATTGGGTTATCTATCCTGTTAAGTAAAATTGATCACCCGATAAAATTTGTGCCCATCATGATTTTGGTGATATTGATCTATGCCATATCAGAAATCTATCATTTGCCTGCACTGATTTTCATTCTTTTCTTTGGACTTTTCCTGGCTAACCTGGATGAGATGAAACAATTAAAATGGATAAAAAAACTACGGCCGCATGAACTTAATAAAGAGGTGACAAGGTTCCGCGAAATACTTACGGAAGGAACTTTTTTAATAAGGGCATTTTTTTTTACGCTATTCGGTTATTCGTTTGAAACCCGAGAAATTATTAATACCGAAACCCTGGGACTTGCTGTGGGTATCACTTCCGGCATTTTCGGAATCAGGTGGGTAATATTGAAAGTTTCCAGGTTGCCCATAACACCACTTTTATTTATTGCGCCTCGTGGCCTTATCACCATTCTGCTGTTCTTTGCAGTGCCCTCGGCTGAAGTCATTTTTCTTGTAAATAAATCACTCGTAATACAGGTAATTATTTTAACTGCTTTGGTAATGATGGTTGGCCTGATGACCACCAAAACAAAATTGCCAAAGCCTCAAATAGTGCAGGGATCTGAAAACACTGCAGATACACTGCAAGCATAAAGCATCCATCTTTTTAATATAAGTTATTTTACGGTTACTTTATTCCTTTGGTGGAGTTCCGCGAAAGGCATCTGTTTTATTAATTTTTTCGAGGTTAACAATTCTGCCCTCACGTGCAGATTGGTAAATTGCTTCAATTATTTTTTGATCCTGCAATCCTTCTTCGCCCGGCGTGTATGGCGTTTCATCGTTCATAACACATAAACTCATGTGATCAAGCTGAAGTGCGAATTGATTTTTTTCCTGAATATCTCCTTCTTCATCAGGTGCGCCTTCTGATAATTGAATTTGTAAATCGTTATATGGAAAAGCCGGATCCATTCCAAACCATACATTTTTATCAGGGAGGCAACGATAGCGGCTGCTTGCATGCACCGAATAGCTGGTGCCTGCATTGGCAATCACTCCACCTGGAAAACGAAGCTGGAACATAATACTTTCTTCAACCTCTTTAAACCGCGGATCGCCGGGAGTTGCATACGAAGTGGCGAAAACAGATTCCGGTTCCTCACCCAATAAAAAGCGAAAAGTATTGATGCAATAAATGCCTACATCTACAAGGGGGCCGCCGCCGGATAATAACTTCTTTAAACGCCATTCTTCCGGGTCATCAATATTCATTCCGTTGAAACCTTCGAGCAATCGCACCTTTCCATATTTTTCATTTCTCACCCAGCGCATCATACGCCTGTTTTTTGGTTCGTATTGAATACGGTAGGCAATCATTAATTTTTTATTCGCCTCGCTGCAGGCATCTATCATTATTTGTGCATCATCTGCGGAGGTTGCCATGGGCTTTTCACACAACACATGCTTACCTGCTTTTGCGGCCCTTACTGTAAATTCTTTATGCTGGCTGTTAGGCAATACTATATACACTATATCAATTTCTGCATTGTCTTTTATGTCATCGAAATTGTTATAGTTATAAATTGCTTTTTCATTTAAGCCATATTGTTTTGCAACACTCTTTGCTTTTTTGTTATCACCACTTACAAGGGCAACAAGCTTTGCATGTTTACATAAATTAAATGCGGGCAATACTTCATCTATTACTAGCTTGCTTATGCCTACTATTGCCCAGCCAGTTTTTTTATTCATTGTGTCTTTTTAATTATAATCGCTTACCCGCTTGAATTTGTCTATTTAAATTAAAAACCTTTTTTGATTAAGAAAGATATACACTGCACTGCATTAATAAAAAAAGCCCTTGTATAAATACAAAGACTTTCTAAATTTTTATTGAATAAAATTCAAACTCTCACTGAATGATCAGGCTCTGTTGATTAATTTAAAGATGATCATTATAACAGCAATCACCAGAAGAATATGAATTATTCCGCCGGTAAAAAAACCGCCAAGAAATGATATTGCCCAAATAATAATTAATATTACGGCAATGATGTATAATATGTTTCCCATGTTAAAAATTGTTTTAAGTTAAATAATATAATTAATAATAAGCTAAGTAAAAACCCTGCCATAAATTAACAAAGCACGTTTGTGCCGATTTTTTATAAAAACAATAAATTATTTTTCCCAATTATGGGTATTATCTCCACGATTTATTGAGTATTTATAAAATATTGGGTGGGATGATCCACATCAGAATTATCTGAATGCTAACGGTGACCATTACCCGTAAGCAAAAGCAGCTTGCGTTAATAAATAAACTCTCATGAATTTCTATCAGGCTTTTTTCGCTCCGTTTTTGCGTGATATCGATTTGACAAATAAATTTGGAAGCAGGTAGATTGACCTGTTTTGTGCAAGCTGGCCAATTAAAAAAAGGGAGGCCAGGATAATTTCAATAGCAATGGCAAATCGGCCTTAATATTACAAGGCAGCGTAAGGAGCAATATTGCCGGTAACAACCGATTATTCTTTGTTTGTAATAATGCGAAGGTGGTTGGTTACGGGTGGCATTCGATCGGCAATTATAAGATTCTTAAAGCAATAAATATATTGGGTTAAGCAAAAACAAAAATGGATCACATTTCTGTAATCCATTTTTCAGAGGTCCCGAGCGGATTCGAACCGCTGTGGAAGCTTTTGCAGAGCTTTGCCTAAGCCACTCGGCCACAGGACCTTTTTAAGCGCACAAAAGTAGGAAATTTTTTTTTTACAATTTTTCATTAACAAAATGCGAAATTCGATTGTTCAAATTCCATCATATCTACAAAAATCTATTGCCTTGCAATACTTTCACTGTTTACTGTAATCAATAAATTATGAATTCAATTGCGGAGTCGGAATTAATAATAAACAGCCGCGGAGCTATTTATCACCTGGATGTAAAGCCGGAAGAAATTGCGTCGAACATTATTACTGTCGGTGATCCTGCAAGAGTAAAGGAGGTAAGTAAATATTTCGATTCAGTAGAAGTAGAAAGGCATCACCGCGAGTTTGTTACACACACAGGGCACCTTGGTAATAAAAGAATTTC
>JALYYM010000303.1 GCA_030946565.1 Bacteroidota bacterium
TAATAACGGCAGCCGAATTTACGTCCAGGCCAATATCAGAAAGAACGGTCGAGCAAATGAGAATCCAAAAATTATAGCCACGCATGTAGATGCCTTCATTGATAGTTGATTTTGTTTTTTCAAAATCCGTGTTGTCTCTTATGTTGACAATATCCAGGAAAAATTTTCTCATAAAAAACTATATTCTTCTTCAGCTAATTTCGCAAACTTAGTGATTGTAAATTGCTTGCTATATTGTCTATAAAATTGCGAGGGATATTTACCAGCGGCAATTAGTTTGTTCATATAGCATCTTTTTTTATTTTCCGCTTAAAATAATGCTTCAGTAGTTTACTTTTTATGGAAGGAAAAAAGAAATTTTTTATAATACTTATCCTGGGATCGCTTTCCGCGATCGGGCCGTTTTCTATTGACATGTATCTTCCCGGGTTTACTGCTATAGCTGCCGATTTGCACACAACTACCGCTTACATTTCTCTTTCGTTGTCAAGTTTTTTTATTGGAATATCCCTTGGGCAATTGTTATATGGCCCGTTACTAGACAGGTATGGCCGCAAGAACCCACTTTATTTCGGGCTGGTTGTATATATACTGGCGTCAGTTGGCTGCGCATTATGCAGGTCTGCTGATGCGCTTATTGCCATAAGATTATTGCAGGCGCTTGGAGGCTGTGCCGGCATGGTAGCTTCCCGCGCTATGGTGCGTGACATTTTTCCAGTGGAGGAAAATGCAAAAATATTTTCTTTATTAATGCTGGTAATCGCTGTTTCGCCAATCATAGCTCCAACCACCGGTGGCTATGTTACGGCATTGTTTGGCTGGCAATCTATTTTTATCATTCTCGCTTCCATAGGTGCGGCCACATTAGCTGCCGTATATTTTACTTTGCCAGAGAGCCGAAAAGCTGATGTGACGGTATCCTTACTGCCGGCTCCAATCATAAAGAGTTTCCTTGAAATTGTAAAGGTGCCACAGTTTTATACCTATGCGTTTACAGGCTCTATAGCTGCTGCAGGCTTGTATGCTTACATAGCAGGCTCACCACATGTTTTCATGGAATTGTATCACGTTACGGGCCGGCAATTCGGGTGGATATTTGCGATAATTGCAGGCGGCCTTATTCTTTCCAGCCAGGTAAATACTATTGTTTTGAGAAAATATTCCAGTGAGCAAATTATCCCAATCGCACTGCTGTTTCAGGCCATTGCGGGCAGCCTGTTATTCATTGGTAATCTCTTTCACTTTCTTGGTTTATTTTCTACCATATTTTTAATATTCATTTTTTTAAGCTGCCAGGGTTTTACTTTTCCAAATTCATCAGCACTCTCTATGGCGCCTTTTACTAAAAATGCGGGCAGGGCCTCAGCGCTGATGGGCGCTGTACAATTAGGCATCGGGGCATTTACTTCAGCGCTTGTAAGTTTTCTTCATAATGAAACTGCGCTTCCTATGAGCGGTGTAATGGCTGCTTGTGCGTTACTGAGTTTTACGGTATTGCTTACTGGCAAGCGAGCTATCCATAAAGCATTGCGGGCAGATGTGCTTGAGAAAAGTGGGGAAATAATCACAACTCTTTAGTTGCCCTTATTAAATATATCAGTTTCCATTTTTTTTAATATTTTTCTTTTTACTTATGCAAAAAACGGGATATCCTCATAGCTCCGTGTATAGTGAGGCTTAGCACGCAACGGGCTGGAATGCCGGCAACAATACATCTATACATGTTAAAATAAAATTATATGGTTTAGTTATTGCAGCAAAAATAAAATGAAAAGAATTTTAGTTGTGGATGATGATAAGGATATTTTGAATATTCTGAAGATCGTCTTAAAAATGAATGGGTTTGAAGTAATGGTCACGCCTAATGGTGAAGAGGCCCTGGCTAAGTCTGTTTCTTATTCTCCACAACTTGTATTGCTGGACGTTTTTTTATCCGGTACCGATGGAAGGGACATTTGTAATATTTTAAAAAATAACCCTGATACAAAAGATATACCGGTCGTTATGTTTTCAGCGCATTCTAATATGCAGGATATTCTCCAGGTTTGCAATGCAGATGATTTTATTGCCAAGCCATTTGATATAGCAGAGCTTGTTGAAAAAATAAATCTTCACCTTGAACACAATCATAGTTGAACATAATTTTTCTCAATAATTTTCACGCTCACATAACCATTTATAAAATTTACCGTAACATCTCCTGCTCTCATCTAATACACAGATAAACATTTTATTACTTATAAATTTTAATAGCGAAATCTTATCTTCGAAAAAAGCAGGCAATAAGAAAACACTTATTTTTAATTTGCCTTTTTTTACTTTGCAAATTCTATTAATATGAAACGACTGGCAATAGATATGGACGGCGTTCTGGCTGATGTTTACAGCCAATTTATACTTATGCACAAAAGAGAGTCCGGCAAGCAGCTTTCACTGGCAGATTTAGAAGGGAAGACCGAAGCAGAAGCCTTTCCACATCTTTTGAAACATGTAAATTCCAAAGGCTTTTTTCGCGATGCTCCCTTGATCGCCGGTTGCCAGCAACAAGTCAAAAAGCTTAATGAAAAGTATAAAGTATTTATCGTGTCGGCGGCAATGGAGTTTCCCGGAAGCCTAACAGAAAAGCAATTGTGGCTTAATGAACATTTCCCTTTTATTACCTGGCAGCAAATGGTTTTTTGCGGGTCAAAAGAAATTATTAATTGTGATATAATGATCGATGATCATTTTAAAAATCTCGATTTTTTTTCCGGCGAAACTATTTTATTTACACAGCCACATAATAAATTGGCGCAGGCTAAACATCACAAGCGGGTGAATAGCTGGGAAGAAATTAATGCGCTGTTGATGTAACTTTTGAAAATAGTTTACATATAAATCATTTGGCTTTTCTTTCAGCTTTTACCGTTCCATTCGTTATAAAATTGTTCAAGATATTTTTCCATAAACCTATGGCGCTCTTCAGCCATCTTTTTTCCGGTTAAAGTATTCATCCTGTTTTTTAGCAACAATAATTTTTCGTAAAAATGATTGATCGTGGGGGCTGTGCTTTTTTTATAAGCTTCTTTTGTCATTTGCATATCCGGCAAAATACCAGGATTATATAATTCCCTGTTTTTAAAACCGCCATAGTGAAATGCCCTTGCGATACCAATAGCTCCCAGGGCATCCAGCCTGTCTGCATCCTGAACTATAGCGAGTTCAATTGAATAAAACGGTGATTGAAAATTTCCTCCTTTGAAGGAAATATTTTTGACAATATTTTCAACATGTCCGGCTATGTCTCTTTCCAAAGACAAACTTTGCAAAAAATTTTTTGCCTTTTCAGGCCCTACGTTTTCATCACCGTCATGAAATTTAGTATCTGCAATATCATGGAGTAAAGCACTTAATTCTACGATTAAAATGTTGGCATTTTCTTCCTTCGCAATTGTTTTAGCATTTTTCCAAACTCTCTCAATGTGCCACCAATCATGTCCGCCTTCAGCTCCTGTCAATTCTTCTTTTACAAACTGAACAGTCGCTGAAATTATTTCTTTATTATTCATATAGGCCACCGGTTAATTTTTTTGGAGCAAATTAAATGTAAGATCAAATGATCATAATAAACCAGTTCCTGGAAGAATAAAACGAGAAGCTATTAGTTATAAAATAGGTGCAGCGTTGCTTTTAGCATAATATTATTTAGGCTGTTGCGCCGGCACAATATGTAAGGCAATCATAGAAGGCAACGGATTTACCAGAATTTATGATTCAACATACTTACATACTTTTTTATAGCGGTAGGGAGACGCAGATATTGGGTTCAATAAAATTCTTTCAGACAGGCCTCATGATTTGAGGATATTTTTTGGATTAAAAACGGGACTTATGCACTTCAAATTTTCAAACCGGGAATTGAGAAACGAATAGTGTTATAATAGTTTCAAAAAATTGAATTGTAATTATAACGGATGAGGTTTGTGATTGGTTGCCTTTACAAAAAGTTTTAAAAATGCGTGTTGATAATTTTTTCAACCGTTATTTATTTTTTACAAAAGGTTTTACGCTTACAGAAAATAATAACCCTGCGCTATTGAGTTTTACTTTCCCAAAGCCAACGCCACTCAATGGAAGAGTAAGATAAGGCTCTGCACTGAAGGAAACAGTTTTACTGACATTTTTTTCATACCCGGCAGATAATCGCAAAGAAGAGAGATAGTGATTGTTCTGATTCTGTACAGTATAACTTTTATCCTGGTATTGCCCCGGAGCTATTTTTGAATGGTAGATATAAGTTTCTTTTTTCATAAAATAAGAAGACATGCCTGCTGACGCAAACCATTCGTGTTTAGCATGCTGGCTGAATTTGTAATTTACAATCAAGGGCACTTCTATCACTTTGCAATCTGCATTTACATCTTCCAGGTTGGGATAATAATTCCAGAAAAAGGTGGGTGGATGATAATCGGACGATGCTGCTTCGTACACTTTTTTCACTGCATAGATGCCTGCTCTTACCTCCCATTTTTTTGCGAAGCTATAACCAATACCTGCGCCGTATAAAAGTTTGAACGTGCCAATATTATTGATGTTGACAGCACTTACATCCGGGCCCGCAGAAAAGTTGAGAGAAAATAAATCGCTGAATTTGTTTTTTATACCGGGCTTTACTTTTTCAGTTACAACTGGCGCGGAATTATCCTGGGAAATTGATCCTTTGGGTGAAATATTTTTAGCTGACAATTTTCCCGTACCCATATTTAAGTCATCAATTATTTGAGGTGTGTAATCACTCGCGATTAGCGCGCCATCATGATTAGCAGGTTCAATAATATTATTTAATTCAGTGGCAGGCCTATCATAAGCTGGCTGTACAAATACCTGGTTAGCTATCGATGAATTCTTTTTTATGGCCTTACTAAAAGTATTTGCTGAAGACAAAGCTCGTTGATTCAAATTGGCCGAAGGCGCTGCTTTTTTTGGACCAGTGTTTTTATTTACCTGGATCGCAACTGATTTTTTTGAGTTTGAATTGTTGTTATTATTATCTCTTGTGGCAGGAATTATTTTCTCAATCATTGCAGCCTGGTTTCCTCTCTCTCTCTTGCCGGCCGGATACATAAGAAGTAATAAAGCGCCGACGGTAGCAAGTATCAATAACATAAAAATCCACGCCAGTGGCAACTTTCTTTTCACCTCATTATTTGGAGGCATGTGTTCATCAAGTAGCGCCTCCATTTTATTCCATGAGTTTTCGCTATAAGCCGATGTATAATGATCGGCTGCTTCCTGAACTTTTTTATCTAATTTATCAAATGGCATTTTTCTCAATAAGTGGTGTGTAATGATGAACTAATTTCTGTTGTAAATGTCTTTTCGCTTTTGACAAGTTTGATTTGGAAGTGCCCACACTGATTTTTAATTTCCTCGCTATCTCTCCATGCGTGAAACCTTCAATTACAAACAAGTTAAAAATGGTGCGGTAAGCCGGCGACAAATTTTGTACAGCCTGGATAATTTCTTCATAAGATATTTTATCCAAAGCATTCTCATACACCGAAGGCATTTCTATTACTTTTCCATTAAGAAATGTCATTAGTTCCTGGTGATGATATTTGCGGTTGTAATCAATTGCGGTATATACCATAATTTTTGCCAGCCATCCTTTAAAAGAACTTGTTACATCAGTATAGGCAGGGGTAAAGCGGTGGATCTCTTTAAATATTTTCAGAAAGCCGTCATTCAATATCTCTACAGCGTCTTCCTGCTTGTTAGTATAGCGTAAGCAAATAGAGATAGCGTAACCATAAAAAGTATAATAGATTTTTTTTTGACTTTCCCGGTTATTGAGGCTACAGCCTCCTATATGTTGTATTAATTCTTTTGCAGTCAGCAAATTGAAATGCTTTACAGGATTGTAATCGGATACTAAACGTCAAAGGTTGCCTCTTTAAAATTAATAAAGATTTCAAAAATTTACTATAGCTTTTCCTGGGCTTTAAGAGACTATAAGAGGATAGAGCTCTCACAAAAGTATTTAATTGAAATAGGGTTACTCTTTTTAAAAAAATATAATATTTATGTAAAATGTTTTTTTCTTTTGCATTTAAATAACAGCATGCGTAATATGCAAGTAATGCGTTATTTTTTTATTTATCAATCCGTTGCCTAAATTTTTTTCATGGCCTACAGGGCTCAGACAAATTTCGAAGAAAAATTAAATGCTATTTCCCATGGCATTGGAATATTGCTTGTGCTTATTGCCATGCCTTTTTTAATAATAAAAGCTGCGCAACAGCAGGGTTCTTTAATGGTGTGGGGCGTGAGCATATTTTCCTTTGGCATGCTGGCTGTATACCTTTCCTCCACTGTCTATCATTCCCTCACAAGCCCGCACCTAAAAAGAAGGGCCAATATTATAGATCATATAAGTATCTTTTTTCTTATCGGCGGTACCTATACGCCGGTGATCCTGCATTATCTTCCTGGGCGAATGGCGGCTATATTTTTAACCATACAATGGTCAATAATTTTTGCCGGAATTGTTCTCAAAATTTTTTATACCGGCAGGTATGAATCGTTATCCATAGCGCTTTATGTGTTGCTCGGCTGGATGCTCGTATTTGTAATAAAGCCTTTAAGCGCAACGATGCCTTCCACAATATTTTACTGGATTATTGCCGGCGGTGTTTCTTATACCGCCGGCGTGATTTTTTATGTACTTGAAAACAGGAAACATGCGCATAACATTTGGCACTGCTTTGTACTTGCCGGTACCATTCTTCATTTCGTGGCTATTTATAAAAGCCTTGATGTGACGGTTGTTTTTAATTGAAGCTGCTAAACTTTACCGAAGTTTAGCGAGGACTAATTGACTTTTGGAAAGTTATTTCGAAGTCTCTAATTCATAAAGAATCTGCTAAACTTTCCAAAAGTTCAGGAAGCCTTAACTAATAAGCTTGCTGCATGTTCAATTAATGAGCAATCAACACGAAGATGCACTTCAACTTTTGGAGTGATTTAATCCGGCTCATTCATTAAGAAGGGTATTATTTCGGAGATGGAATTTATTTGTTTAAAATTTTTATGTTCCACATTGTGCTCCACATGCTCGTGGGCCCACGTAGTGTGATAAGGCACATGTACGCCATACCCTCCAATAGCCAATACAGGTAACACATCTGATTTTATTGAATTCCCGATCATCATAAATTGTGAAGGTTCAATATCGAGATGTTTGATTAGTTTCAAGTAATCACTTTCTTTTTTATCGCTCATAATTTCCGTATGATGAAAATAATGTTCAATGCCCGATTTTCTTAATTTTCTTTCCTGGTCGAGAAGGTCACCTTTGGTTGCCACTACAAGCCGGTAATGCCCGGAGAAAGATTTCAAAACATCTTCAACACCGTCCAACATTTCTATGGGTTTGTCTAAAAGTTCTTTTCCGTATTGAATTAGATTTTCTATTACATCAATATTCAAAGTCTTATTTGTAACCCTTAACGCGGTTTCTACCATGCTAAGCATGAAGCCCTTTACGCCATAGCCATATAATGACAAGTTTTGAATTTCTGTTTTAAAAAGTTCCTGCGCTGCAGTGTGCTGTGGCAAATAATCTTCTAATAGCTCACAAAATTTTTTTTCCGTTTCCTGGAAGTATGGTTCATTTACCCAAAGTGTGTCATCTGCATCGAATGCAATTACTTTAATATCCATTTTTTAAGTTTAAAAAGCAGGTATATAATTCTGCCAATAAATTATCAATTTTTACTTAAG
>JALYYM010000324.1 GCA_030946565.1 Bacteroidota bacterium
AAATTTGATAGCGCCATTCAACCTTATAAAAGTATAAGCAGTAAAAGTGGCGCCGTTATCTCTTGCCGCAAGCATTATTCTTTGCATTTCATGTTCATTCAATCCCGGTATCATTGGCCCCATCATAACGCCCATGCGTACACCGGCACTGCTGAGTTCATTGATCACTTTCAACTTTTGTTTTGCAGTGGTAGTTCGTGGTTCCATCACCCTTCGCAGATCTTCATTGAAAGATGTGATAGACACCATTGCAGAAACAATATTCTTCTTTCCCATTTCCTGCAGCACATCTTTGTCTTTTAGTATCCAGGAATTTTTGGTAAGTATGCCAACGGGCTGATTAAATTCGTTACACACTTCGAGCATGCCTCTCGTTAAGCGATACTTTTGTTCGGCCGGCTGGTAGCAATCTGTGTTGCCGCTCAGCATCAATGGTGTTGCATCCCACTTCGGGTGCATTAAAAATTTGCGCAGCAGTTGAGGCGCATTTTTCTTTACAATAATTTTTTGCTCAAAATCCATCCCGGCGCTGTAGCCCCAGTATTCATGCACGTTTCGGGCATAGCAATAAATGCAGCCGTGCTCACAACCAGCATACGGATTCATGCTGTAGCTCATGCCCACATCCGGACTGTCAACTTTATTTACAATCGTTTTTACTTCCTGCTCCAGGTAGAGTGTTTGCAGTGTTTTTTCTTCCCAGTCATCAATGCCTTCTACATGTTCTTTGGAAACTTCGTTTATAAGGAACCTGTTTTTTGTATTGATTTGTGCGCCACGGCCGTAAGTATATTGAACAATTTCTTCCTGCGTTTTCGGTTGTGGCCTGGCGTTAGGGTTGTCAGAAATATTTTTCATTGGTGAATATTTTAAATGATAACACAAATATTAAAAGGAGCGAAGAATAAAAATTATTGAACTATTTATTTGCCACAGATTACACTGATTTACACAGATAAATATGTGCGACAATATTTTAAGAATTTATAATCATTGTATTTTAATTAATGCAAATGACTTTTAAGTATCAATAAAACCGTTGCTCTTTACCATACTTATCTTTTTGGTTAAACTGGCTGTTTTTCTTTGTGGCAAATAAATTTTTTTCCAGCACATGAATCACACAGGTTACCACGCCCCACACATTGCCGCGGTCATCAAATTCTTTCAGCGTCAGGTTGCCCATTTTTTTATTTGCAGAAACCAGCACGACATTATTATAATTTTTTTGCAGGCGACGTACAAGTAATTCGCCATCAACTACGGCAACAATTATTTTATTATTGGCCGCTTTTATACTTCGGTCAACAATCAGTACATCGTCTTTAAAAATGCCATCTTCTATCATGGCTTCGCTGTTCATTTTAAGAAAAAATGTTGCAGGCTTATTTAAAATAAGCTGTTCATTTAAATCAATTCCACGCTCCATGTAATCATCGGCGGCAGCTCCAAAACCATTGGCATTGGCGGTTTTCACCTGGTGTTGGGTATAATTTTTACTGCCCGTATAGTCTGTGTCATATCTTATTTCTTGTTCCATAACTGATAAATTTATTTACTAAAATATTTAGCTAAATTATACTAATTTATTTATCTTCACATTTGAAATACGCAATTATTTTTTTCAACATTTAAAAATTTTTATGGAACATACCTTGTCCTTATCGCCGGCATTGGGTTTTACCACGCAAGAGCATTTTGAATATTTATTAGTGGCTAACCCTTGCGAAGAAGTATTAAAAAAAGTAATGGCGGAGAAGGAAATTTTTTCTTCCTGCTATAACGTAAACGTTACTAAAAAAACGTTACCGCATATATCAGTTGCTAATTTTTTGGCCAAAGAATCTATGGAGGGCACATTGATCAAATGGGCCAATAAAATAATAAGCAATCAATATAGTTTTGACGTAATGCTGAATAACTTTAGCGGCTTTCCTACATCCCAAACTATTTATGCAAGAGTTCAGCATCATGAACCATTTAAGCAATTAGCTGCTTCATTAAAAATCATTGATGAATATGTAAGAAGCAATGGCTTTCCACGTGCTGCGCTTATCACCCATCCGCACATAACGATTGCAAAAAGATTGCAACCGTCGGTGTATGAAAAGGCGTTGAAAGATTATTCCCAAAAAATGTTCAATGCAAGTTTTACGGTAAATGAATTGATTTTGCTGAAGCGCCAAAATCAATATGATAATTGTAAACAGGTTGCCGTGTTTAAACTGGCAACTTCTTTTAAAGCATAATTTATGAAACAGGCAACGAGACTACAGGAGTTTGCCCACGATGAGGATTTGAAAAAAGCAAGCCATTCAATAGCAGATTATTTGTTAGTGCTTCAGCCGCACCAGGCTCTATGGAATGAAATAAAATTTATAAAGGAAAAATTTGCAAAAGATTTTGATTGTGAAACAGCACGCCGGAGTTTACCAAATATAACTTTAGTTACATTTAAACAATACCAGGCCACTGAAAGCCACATCAGGCAGGCATTGCGTAATAGTATAAAAATATTACAGCCCTTTAAAATTGAAATGAAAGGCTTTGGAAGTTTACCATCGCATACTATTTATATAAATATTGTGAGCAAGGTGCAGATTATGAATACAGTTAAAGCAGCAAGGCAAGGGCAGCGATTTATGAAGATGGATAAAGATAATAAGCCGTATTTTAGTACAGACCCACATCTTACCATTGCACGAAAGCTGCTGCCATGGCAGTATGAAAAGGGTTTGCTTGAATACCAGCATACCGATTTTCATGGAAGATTTATCGCAGACCATGCCTTGTTATTAAAAAGAAATCCAGGAGAATTTTATAAGCCTGTTGAGAAGTTTATGTTCGAAGGAATAAAAGATGAAATAAAACAAACTGCATTATTCAACTGATAACTTATCACTTAAAACTTATAACTCAATGTATGCCGTAGTTGATTGTAACAGTTTTTATTGTTCGTGTGAAAGAGTATTCCGTCCCGAGCTGAATAACAAGCCTGTGGTAGTTTTGAGCAATAATGATGGCTGTATTATTTCACGAAGTGATGAAGCAAAAAAGCTTGGTGTTGAAATGGCTGGCCCATATTTTAAAGCAAAGCCGTTGATAGAAAAGTATGATGTAGCAACTTTTTCTTCTAACTATAACTTGTATGGAGATTTAAGCTGGCGTGTGATGGAAACATTACGAATGATTATTGGTGAGC
>JALYYM010000340.1 GCA_030946565.1 Bacteroidota bacterium
GAGATGGCCGTTGCCATGTTATTTTTATTATTGATGCTCACCGTGTGGTCACTTTGCGCGGCATATTCACCTGCAAATATTTTAGCACCATTTCTTGGATAATCATCATAACGGGTTGCATTTGCCAGGAACCACGCAGGCCTGCGGTAGTAATGTTCGTCAATAAGGTCGGCGTGCAATTTTCTTAATTCATCATTCAGATAATTAAAACGCTCGCCATTGGGATCCGTGCCCGAACTCACTACCAGTTTGAAGTTCGGGTATTTTGCTTTTATTGCTTTTTCAAAAATTTTTAAACGCTCTATGTATTGAGGGCCCCAGTTTTCATTGCCAACGCCCATCATTTTTAAATTAAATGGAGAGGGATGCCCCATTGAAGCACGCACTTTTCCCCACGTCGTGTTGGCGTCACCGTTAGCAAACTCAATAAGGTCTGAAGCATCCTGCACATAAGGGCCAAGCTCGCTCAATGGAACTGCTTCTGCCGAATTGAACTGGCAGGCCATACCTGCATTCAGGATGGGTAACGGCTCTGCTCCAATGTCTTCTGCCAATTGAAAATATTCAAAGAAACCCAGCCCAAAAGTTTGAAAATAATCAGGAGCTGGTTTGTGTGCAAACTCAGTATTCCAACGGTTGATGATGAGATGGCGTTCGTCTATGGGGCCTAATGTTTTTTTCCATTGATACCTGTTAGCAAGGTCGCGGCCTTCTACAATACAACCACCGGGGAAACGGATAAAGCCCGGCTTCATATCAGCCAGCAATTGTATCATATCACTACGCATTCCCTGGGGGCGGTCCTTCCAGGTATCAGAAGGGAACAAAGAAATCATATCAAGATCTGTAACACCACTGCCCTCAAAAGAAATTCTGAACTGACCTTTCATTGCGGTATCCGTTGCTTTAAAACTTATTGCTTCTTTTTTCCATTCACTTGTATTGCCCGAGGCGATAAGAGTGGTACTGCCAATAACCTCTCCATTATAATTTAAAAGTTCAATATTCATTTTTAAACCCGGCGTTTGCTGGCGGCATAAAACTGAAAAATCATACCGTAATCCCATTTTAATTCCCATGCCTCGAAAACCTTCATTGGTAAGGCTTAGCGAATCACCTGCGTTGCTTTTTGTTATGCGTAAAAAGCGCGGGTTCGCATTATCGAGCCCTTGCCTGTTGAGCACAAGCACGGCGCCTTCGTTAAAATAATTTTTCTTAACCGTCCATCCCATTAAGGGCATTGAAAATTCAAATGAACGATTTTTGATCAGTTCTGCATAAATCCCTCCGTCAGCGCCAAAATTTATATCTTCAAAAAAGATACCCCACATGGTAGGCTGCACTTCGGCAATGGGTTTGTTTACTGCGACAATGATATCTTCCTTTGTCTGCGCCTTTGCAACAGAGGCACAGAGGATAATCATAAAAACTATAGCGGTGGATAATTTTTTTATATTCATATTCTATTTAAAAAAATTGTGTCTGTAACAGTCCTATTTTAATTCTAATATTACCACTGAAAATGGTGGAAGCTTTACATTTAAGTTGTCACCTTTTAAAGATGCGCCATTAAATGACTGTGGCTTAATTTTTTCCGGATCCTCAAACGTATTGTGGTCCTGCATCTTAGCCGAAGTCAACATTCTTCCCGTCACTTTTGAAAATTTTTGCCCGGCAACATTTATTGTAATGGTTTCATCTTTTTTAGCATTGATATTTGTAAGAGATATGTGAACCAGGCCGAGAGAATCTTTAGAAGCTGAACAAGAAACTGACGGCAGGCTTTCATTTCCAAACGTGTAATTGTCTGTCTTAATTTCAAGAGGCAGCAACGTAGCATCCTGATGTACGTTGTACATTTCCATCACGTGATAAGTAGGCGTGAGGATTATTTTTTCTTTATTGGTTAAAATAACAGCCTGCAATACATTGATCGTTTGTGCAAGATTTGCCATACGAACACGATCAGCATGGTTATTGAAAATATTTAACGTCATGCCCGCGATCATTGCATCACGCATGGTATTTTGCTGGTAAAGAAACCCCGGATTTGTTCCGGGTTCTACATCGTACCATCCACCCCATTCATCAACCACCAACGCGATCTTTTTGCCGGGATCATATTTGTCCATAATCTCCGAGTGCTTTGTTACCATTTCTTCCATTTCCCATGCAGACTTTAATGTTTGAAAATATTGCTGCTCAGTAAAGCCTGTTGCGGAACTTTTGTGGTTCCAATCAATCACCGCGTAGTGATGAAGGCCTGTGCCGGAAATCATGTTGTGCGGAATATCGCGCATCAGCACTTCTGTCCAGTGATAATTTGCATCGCTTGCTCCTGAAGCAATACGGAATAAATTATTACTGTTAGTCCAGTCGGTCATAAATGTTGCATACTGCCGGTAAATATTTACATAATACTCCGGTGTCATATTTCCGCCACAACCCCAAACTTCATTGCCTACTCCCCAATATTTTACATCCCAGGGTTTTTCGCGGCCGTTCTCTCTTCTCCAATCTGACATTGGGCTTTTGCCATCAAAATTTACATATTGAAGCCATTGCGATAACTCCTGGACAGTTCCACTTCCGACATTTCCAGCCAGGTATGGTTCTGCTCCGAGGCGTTCGCACATGTTCAAAAAATCGTGTGTGCCGAAACTGTTATTTTCGGTTACGCCTCCCCACCATGTATTCACCATGGAAGGCCTTTTATCTTTTGGGCCGACACCATCCTTCCAATGATAGGTGTCTGCGAAACATCCGCCCGGCCAGCGCAGCAAAGGAATTTTCATTTTACGTAAAGCAGCGATAACATCATTTCTTACTCCTTCTGTATTGGGAATTGTTTTATTATTTTCTCCAACATAGAAGCCGTCATAGATACAACGGCCAAGGTGTTCAGCAAAATGGCCATAAATATTTTTGTTAATTTTAATATTGTTTCCGCCATAATTTATTTCAACATTTGTTTGTTGCGCAAGGACTTCTTTCGAAACACAGCAGGCCAGAAATATCACGAAACGGCTTAGGATTTTTTTCATACTTATTTTTTAATAGAAAATAAATTTTTAATTCTTTATGAAAAAGGTTTATTAATAAAGGAATAATAAGACTGGCGGTTAATGTCCTCACGCATTTTGTATTCAAGCAATCTCATAAAAATAGTTCTAAAACAACTTAGAAAATCATCTGATTGTTCACGAACTTACCGCGGCTATAAATGTATAAATAATAATTGTAGTTTTGACAACTATCTTGTTATTTGTCAACTTTATTTTTTGATTTAAAAAAATTGCTTCCCGTTGTTGGTCTTGTGACCAACGACCATAGGCAAAGAATTTGTTGATGACAACACCAACAAAGGCAGAAACCAACAACCAAAGGCAGAGAATTTGTTGGTGACAACACCCAACAAAGGCGGAAAGACGGACTTGGCCAAAAAATATATCCGGCATTCCTCGCCGTTGTTGGTCTTGTGACCAACTACCATAGGCAAAGAATTTGTTGGTGACAACACCAACAAAGGCGGGATTTTTGTTATAGTATCAGAAACCCTGTTACCGCAGGGTCGGCGCCCATTATGGTGCCATGAGTATGCTTCCCAAAACAGTCAAAGGTGTATTTGTTCTATCCTTTTTTCTTTTGCCCACAGATAACTTAAGATTTACAAAGGCGTCCACATCAGGCCACGCAGCGTGTATCTTTGCCACACATGTCATCCATCAAGCAGCGATTTTATTCCGGTACCAGCGGCCTGGATCTTCCTGTTCGCAGGTCGCAGTTTCCTGCTGAGTTCCAAGGAAAAAGCAGGCTACAGTATTATGCTTCGCTATTTAATACTCTTGAAATAAACAGCATTTTTTATAAACTTCCAAGGAGTTCTACGGTTGTTAACTGGGCGGAAAGTGTTCCTGATAATTTCCGGTTTACCTGTAAAGTTTCCAAAGCAATAACTCACTCAAAGGGGTTGCAATTTGAAGCAAAAGACGTTGATGATTTCATAAAGACCGTTGAGAATATCGGTGATAAGAAAGGATGTTTGCTGACACAGTTTCCGCCCTCACTAAAAATTGAAAAGCTGTACCGGGTACAAAGGTTTTTAGAAACATTAGGCGAAGCCACACACAACACTCGTTGGAAGCTTGCCGTAGAATTTAGGGACCCATCCTGGTACGAAAGGGAGGTGCAGGAATTACTTGAGGAGTATGATGCAGCCATGGTAGTACAGGATATACCTAAATCTGCTACACCATTGACTCTTGTAAGAGGTGACTTTATTTATCTTCGTTTTCATGGGCCGGAGCCACGGTACCGCGGCGACTACAGCCATGAATTTTTAAAAAATTATGCTGGGTATATAAAGACATGGCTAAGTGAAAAAAAGACGGTGTACGCTTACTTTAATAATACGGTAGGTGCGGCTATCGAAAACCTGCAGGCTTTAAATAAGTTAGTGCAGTTATAAACAATTTTCGCTCTGTGATGAATTTTCTTTTAAGGATCTTGCCGGCGTGAAAGTTGTTAGCGCACCAGTAATTATTTTGGGATTTCAACTGAAAAATAGACGCCTTAGATTAGAGTGCTTTTTACAAAAAGTTTATTATGTTAGCTATATAGAATCACTTCGGACATTGTATGTAAAAGCCTACCCACCGCCGTCTGCTACATATCACAACCTAACCACATTTTATTTTATTGATAATCCCTATCTTTTCAAATTCATTTAAAGAAAAACTCAGGCCTATCAAAAGAAGAATATTTTCCCTTTACTTTTTTTCATTGTTGCTTGGTAGCAGCGCAATTACTTGCGCTCAAGCGAACCGTTATTTATTTAA
>JALYYM010000346.1 GCA_030946565.1 Bacteroidota bacterium
GGTGACGATTTACTCATTGTTCAAAAATAAACAAGCCACCCTGTTTAAAGATGGCTTGCCTGAATAATTCAATTTTTTTTTATTTTTTAGGAAGTGTTGTAGTTCCTGGTATTGGTTCTTTTAATCCTAATTTTTTTCTAACCAATGGCCCTATATCACTTGAAGGAGGCATAATTATTAAGGCTTCCCTTGGTAACACATACGTGTATCCGTTTTCTTTTGCAACCTCTTCAATGGCAGTTTGCAATTTCTTTTGAATGGGCAAAGAAAACTCTTGCCTTTTTTGCTCAAACTGGTTTTGGATCTTTTGATCCATGCCAGAAATATCTGAGTATTGCTTTTGAAGTTCTGTCCTTTTTACTTCCTTTAAGCTCGCGCTCATAGTTGTAGAATCTTTATAAAATTTTTGTACGGCTTCATTTAAAACGGCCTGTTGATCCTGTGCGTTTTGATACAACGACTTCTGATATTCGTCAAGTTTCGTTTGCACTTCTGCGGCTTCAGGCATTAGTTGAATGATTTCGTCAGCGCTTATATAGCCAATCTTTTGAGCATGTGCCACATTAGAAAATCCGAATGTTCCGGCAGAAATTAAAACGAGTGTAATGAACTTTTTCATTTTTGTTTTTAAGATTTGTTTAATATTAAAGTATTCAAATTTGTATTTTAGGCTGCACCTCAAAGGTGCTTTCGCATTTATTTAACACCCAATTCTTTTAGCACATCATCGCTCTTGTCCAGTTTTGGGTCGGCAAATATAACAGTAATTCCTTCACTTTTATCTAAAATGAAATCATATAGTTTTGAAACGGCTAACTTTTGAACAGCGTTGTAAACCCTGTCCTGTATTGGTTTTATAAGTTCCTCACGCTTTTTAAAAATATCCCCCTCATATCCAAACCTCTTTCTTTGCAAGTCTCTCAGATCTTTATCTTTATTAAACAATTCATCTTCTCTTTTCTTTTTTAGCTCATCACTCAACATCACTTGTTCCGCGTCATACTCTTTGTACATCCTGTCAAGCTCCGCTGATTTTTGATCTAATTCCTGTTGCCACTGTGCACTAAACTGATCAAGCTTTTGCTGCGACTCTTTATACTCAGGCATTTTTTCAAGAATATATTTTGAATCAATAACGGCATAGCGTTGCGCAAATGCACCTGAGGCAATTAATAAGCATAATAATAATGAGACCGAAATTTTTTTCATACTAAAAATTTTTATTGCTGATTTTATTCCGGCTCCTGGCCAAGCATGAATGTAAACTTACCTGCACCTTTAAGCCCTGTAGTTCCATTTATCCTATCTAACCCTACACCATAGTCGAAACCAAGCAAACCAAACATAGGTAGGAAAAATCGCATACCTACGCCCACCGACCTGCGCAACTTAAAGGGATTATAATCTTTAAAACTATACCATCCGTTTGCGGCTTCAAAGAATGTGAGGCCATAAATAGTGCTGCTTGCGCTGGTGCTGAATGGATACCTCAGTTCAAGCGTATATTTATTAAAGATGGTAAAAAAGTCTCTTGCAGAGCTGATATCAGGGTTTATTTTGGGATTAGAATTATCATATACCGGGTATCCTCTGTGTGCAATAATATCGTATCCAAGCAAGCCGTAATTATTACTCAAGCCCGCGTCTCCCAATTGGAAACGTTCAAACGGTGAAGTAATTGTTTTATCAGAATACCTGCCAAGAAATCCATATTTCGCCGCGGCTTTAAATATGAACTGTTTGTTTTTGTCCGGCCCACGTCCCTGGCCAATCGGCACATACCACTCCGCTGTAAATCTTTCTTTATGAAACTCTACAAACTTGTATGGCTCAGACTCACTCTGATGCAATGATTCGTTTTTAAATAAAGAATATGGCGGAGTTAATTGTGTGCTTAACACAAAGTTAGAACCGCTGGTAGGGAAAATAGGGTTTGGTCCGGCGGAGTTTCTTGCAAGCGTTATTTTCAAACTAATGTTATTTGAAACACCATTGGTAAGCCCGGGAAATATGTTGTAATTCTTCAGATTATATTTCTGGTAATTCAATTGATAAACCAAGGCAAAATAATCATCAGGCCATTTTAATTGTTTACCCAACGATACGCTGAAACCGGTTGTTCTAATAAATGATGAATCAGCATAACGGCGGTCGTAATATCCAAAAGGGTTATAAGCGTTTGCATATTTTGTATCATAATAACTTATGGTAAATGAATTTCTTTTTTTACCGCCCAGCCATGGCTCAGTAAAAGAAAAATTATAAGAGCGGAACTGCTTGCCATTACTTTGGCCTCTCAAGCTTAATTTTTGTCCATCACCACTTGGCAAAGGTTGCCATGCCTTTTTATTAAAAATATTATAGATAGAAAAGTTATTAAAAGTTACACCTAACGTACCTGTAAGCCCAATGCCGCCACCAAAGCCTGCGGAGAGTTCAAGCTGGTCAGATGATTTTTCTTCAAGCCCCCAGGAAATATCCACCGTTCCATTATCCATATTAGGAACGATACCCGGATTAATTTTTTCGGGGTTAAAATAGCCAAGCTGTGAAAGCTCGCGTTGGGTACGAATAATGTCGGCCCTGCTGAATTTTTCTCCGGGAACCGTTCTTAATTCGCGGCGTATTACATAATCTTTTGTTTTGTTGTTACCGGTAATATCTACCTTGCCGATAGTAGCCTGTGGCCCTTCACGTATGCGAATTTCAAAATCAATAGTGTCACTGTACACAGCAGTTTCTACAGGGTCTATCTGGAAAAACAAATAACCATCATCCTGGTAGAGGCTACTTATATCGCCACCATCCGGAGAGGCTTGTTTACCCAATTTTTTATTGAGCGTTTCTACATTATAACTATCGCCTTTTTTGATACCCAATACAAGGTTCAGCACAGAATCAGGGTACTTCGTATTTCCCTTCCAGGCAATGTTACCAAAAAAATAATGATGCCCTTCGTTTACTTTAATAGCCACATCCAGGTTGCCATTATCGCCATAGGTAGTATCCTTTACTATTACCGCATCACGAAAACCAAGTGAGTTATAATAGGTCAAAAGGCTCTGTTTATCTTCCTGGTATTTTTTATCATTAAATTTTGCGGAACTTAATTTGAAGCGAACGTAAGGATCAAGCAATTCCTTTGTCTTACTTGGGATCAGGTACCCGTTAGTACGCAGATATTCGCTAAATGTAAGCTTGTTGCTGTGGGCTGAATCGTATACATTTTCATTGACAGAAGGAAACAAAGTGAATTTGCTTTTTTCGTGGGTTCCCTTCATTTGCTTTTTTAATTTAGATGCAGGAACTGACTCATTGCCTGCAAAATAAATTTCATTAACCTTTACTTTACCATTTTTATTCACAGCAAAGATGATATCTACTCCATTCGTCGCCTTTGTATCTTTTGTTTGTATTACCTGCACTTCTACATTTCTAAAACCTTTATCTACATAAAATTTCTTAATAATAGATGCGGAAGATATTTTCAAATTTTCAGTAACCCTGGTTTGTCTTCCCTTCGAAAGCCCAAGCTTGGTGGAAAGATCATCGGATTCACTTTTGCTTACGCCCTTAAATTTGAAAGAAGCCAGTGTAGGCCTGTCCGTTATATGTATTTCTACGGATAAATTATCGCCTACCAGGTTTGTAAAATATACTTCAGCATCAGATATCAAACTTTGCTTCCAAAGATTAG
>JALYYM010000368.1 GCA_030946565.1 Bacteroidota bacterium
GTATGGCCAGGGGTAATTATGTATTAGTTGTTGAAAGACGGGCGACAATAATTTCCTCTGACACCATTTTTTTTAAGATATGGCAAATGCAACAACGCGATTACCAGCTTGAATTTATTACCAATAACATGGACCGTCCCGGCATGCAGGGATTTCTGGAAGATAATTATTTAAAAACCTCCACGCCTGTAGACCTGAACGGCTCAACCATAGCAGATTTCAACATTAATGCTAACCCGGCTTCAGCGGATGCTTACCGCTTCAGGATTATTTTCAAGTCAATAGCTGCAGGGGCGTTGCCACTTACACTTACTTCTATAAAGGCCACGCGTCAGGCTGCTAATGTTAGGATAGATTGGAAAACAGAAAATGAAAATAATATAAAAGAATATGCTGTAGAAAAATCCAACGATGCTAATCACTTTTCTGCTGCAACCCACGTAAAAGCAAATAACTTTTCAAGTAATATTTATTCATGGCTTGATGCCGATACGTATTCAAATGCTACTGGTGGAAATATTTATTACAGAATAATGACAACGGAAACGGATGGTAAAGTCTCCAGGAGCGGTATAGTAAAGTTAGCCGGCGAAAAAATTAATGCTGAAATTCATATTTTTCCCAACCCTATAGTGAACAACACTATCCACCTTGAAATTACAGATCAGCCTGTGGGTAATTATATTATAAGTATTTTAAATAGTTCCGGGCACGCTGTTTATCAAAGTAAATTCAACCATTTTGGCGGAAATTTAAGTCAAACGATAAGGCCAAACCAAAATCTCATAAAGGGGGTATATCAGGTAGAAGTTTCCACGCCTACGAGTGAAAAAATCACAGAGAAGATAGTTTATTAAAAAAAAATTAGTCATTGAGGTGATATATTGAGTTTCGATAAATAAACGCAGGTATATAGGAATGATAAATTGTTTTCCGGTCTTGAATATTTTAAATAAATTTGTCCGAATACTATGTAGTTCTATGAAGAAATTTCCTACTTGGTTGTTAACATTCTTTTTTATACTGGTAATATTTGTTTTGCTGCCTTGCTTTTCAATGGCACAGCCTAATCCAATGTGTGACCCCCTGTGTAATTGTACGCCAGATGGTACAATTTGTCCAATAGACGGAGGATTGAGCCTATTGCTCTCAGCCGGTATTGGATATGGGGTAATAAAAATTCGAAAATCTTATAAAAAAGAACCTCGTGAATTTTCAAAAACCAGTTTACCGTAAATTTCGATAGATTTGTTATCGCTTATACAGCACTAAGGAAGCAAATATAATTGCACTTTTGAATTGCTATGCATAATTTACCTCTCACAAATTCTCTTTTTTTCAGAATTAGAAATCTCAAATTAGCCTGTTTCTTGGTGGTAAAAAATCTGTTGAAGCAACATTCTTCTTACTTTGGCCTGGCTTGCCTGATGCTTTGTACGTCCTGCGCGCCAGTGAAAAACACTACCTATTTTCAAAATCTGCAAAAGGATACCACGCTGCATAACCTCGTAAGCAAAGATTTTGAAACTAAAATCCGGAAGTCGGATCTCCTAAGTATTTCCATCGCGAGCATGAGTCCCGATGTTGCCTTTTATAATGCTCCTCAAAATAGCTTAGGAACGTTGGGGGGTTACCTGGTTGATGAAAACGGTAATATACCTTTCTTAAAACTAGGCACATTGCACGTGGAAGGATTGACTAAAAAAGAATTAAAAGTTAAATTGGAGCACGACCTTGTGCCTTACCTGAAAGACGTTATTGTGTCGGTGGGGATTTTTAATCGCCATTTGACTATGATTGGGGCCGCCGGGCCGCAGGTATTACCAATTACCATTGAAAATATGACGATACTTGATGCACTTGCGATCTCCGGGGATATCGGGCAAAAAGGAAGAACAGATAATATATTAGTGATAAGAGAAAAAGAAGACGGAAAAGAATTTAAACGGCTGAACCTGACAGACAATTCAATTTTTTATTCGCCTTATTATTATGTGCATCCGAATGACATTGTATATGTAGAACCGGTTAAGGTGAAATCTACCAATACAGCCCAAATAATTTCATACATCACTGCGGGAGTTTCCTTTGCATTGCTTATTGTCAACCAGGTTTTAAAATTATGATGAATTAGAACCCAATGGAAGAAGATCAATTTTTTAAGGAAAAAACTGAAAGCAATATATTTAAGCAGGTAATCTACAAATACCTTCCTTTCTGGCCTTTATTCGTTGTGTCGGTTTCTATTTCTTTATTGATTTCTTATATAAACCTTCGCTCGCAGGTACCCATGTATGTTGCAGCGGCAAGAGTGCTTTTAAAAGATCCTGATAAAGGAGGAGGCGACTCAAAAGTGCTGGATGCGCTTAATATATTTAGTGAAAAAAAGATTGTTGATAATGAAATAATTGTTCTCCGTTCTACAGATATTATGCAGGAAGTGGTAAAAGACCTCGATCTTTTTGGTACTGTGTATAATAAAGGAAATGTTAGAACAGAGGAATTATACAAGGCCAATTCTCCCATAGAATTTAAAGTACTTAACAAAGATAATTTTAACTCATGGGATAAGTATTTCTTTGCCATTGACTGGCAGAAAAAAGTGGTAACAATTGCTAATAAGGAAGTGCCATTCGATTCAACGGTGGTATTGGGGGGAAGCCTTGTTAGATTGGTTATCAATCATGATTATAATCCAAACGTGGTTGGCAAAAATTATTTCGTACAATTTGCCCCTGCATCCGGAAACGCTGGTTCAATAGCCTCTGGATTAAGCATATCCCCTTATTCTTATTCCTCCACCGTTTTGAATGTTTCTCTATCCATTCCCGTGCCCGAAAAGGGCGTAGATGTTCTTGCCAAGCTGTTTGAAATCTATAATAAGGATGCTATAAAAGATAAAAATCAAATTGCCGTAAGCACTTTACAATTCATTGATGACCGGCTTGCATTGGTTACTTTCCAGCTTGATAGTGTTGAAAAAAACATAGCGGGATATAAATCGAATAGTTCAGTTGTAGACCTTAGTTCGCAGGCAGGCAATTATTTTGAAAAAGTAAAAAGTTTAGATGAAAAAAACAGTGAGCTTGATCTGCAGCTTGAGTTACTTAATGACGTAAACAAATATGCCCGAAGCAAGGGAAAGAATACAGGTACTGTTCCATCTCTTATGTTGCTTAGTGATGGCACCCTTTCTGGGCTACTTGATAAACTTTACACAGCCGAAGTCGCCGCAGAAGCCCTGCAAAATGTAACCGGTGAACGTAATGATGCGTTGCTACTGGCTAATGCGGAAGTAAGCCGGATACGGGATGATATATTTGAAAATATTGCGAACATCCGGAGTAACATTCTAACAGAAAAAAGACAGATAAGCGCACAAATAGCATCAAACAACTATTTATTGCAGGCGATACCGCAGAAAGAACGGGTGTTCCTGGACATCAGCAGGCAGCAGGCTATTAAAAATAATATCTACACTTATCTTTTACAAAAACGCGAGGAAACAGCTTTATCTTCTGC
>JALYYM010000372.1 GCA_030946565.1 Bacteroidota bacterium
TCAGCCTGAACAGGAACAAGATAACGGATCTTGGAGGGCAGGTAATAGGCGATGGTCAAAACAAAGCGATGGAAGGGCAGCCACTTGGCGTGTTCGTAGCCCGGGAGTTTGCAGGAGCTGATCCGCAAAATGGAGACGCTTTGTTTTATAAGAACACACCAAAAGCAAATGGCGGCGGTCTCGACCGTACAACGACTAACGATTACAATGCCGCTGCAGACGTGGTAATTGGCGATCCCAATCCTGATTTCATTTATGGATTCAGCAATACAGTTTCTTACAAAGGAATAGATCTCGACGTTTTGCTGCAAGGCGTATCAGGTAACCAGATTTATAATGGTGGCGGGCAGTATATGTCTTCCAATGCAAGCAACGGTTATGATAACCAAACCATAGACCAGTTAAGCTACTGGAGAAAACCTGGTGACATAACCAATGTGCCGGAGCCAAGATTATTTTTTGCAAATGGCACTGATCCGTCCAGCCGTTATATATCCGACGGGTCCTATTTGAGAGTGAAATCTGTTTCTTTAGGATACACGCTGCCGTCATCCTTAATAAGCAAGGTTAAACTGGAGCGGGTACGCATATACGTTAGGGCGCAAAATTTGTTTACTATAACGAATTATAAAGGATGGGATCCTGAAGTAAATGCAGATTACCAGGCAAGCAATATAAACCAGGGCGTGGATTTCTATTCTGCACCGCAGGCTAAAACCATAGTCTTCGGGTTTAATATTGGTTTATAATTATCTCTAACTATAATACATACATGATGAAAAATATATTTATAAAAACGTTGTTTTATTCAACGCTACTTTTTGCTATTAGTTGTAATAAAAAATTAGATACCATACCCGCACAAAGCATAGACGCAGGGAGTGCATTAACAACCAGTGGTGATGTAAAAGGGGCGCTGGTCGGCGCTTATAAAGATTTCGGTGCCGCGGATTTTTATGGTGGCAGAACCTTTTTGGAAGGAGACCTTATGGCTTATGGAAATGAAATTTCTTTTGGCGGAACCTACCAGGGTCTTACCCAGATCAGCAACAACAGCATTCCTGTAGATAATGGTTTTATAACAGATGTATGGCTGACGGGATATAGAACTATAAATGATGTAAACAATGTATTGAGTGCATTAGGAGTAGTGGTAGATGCAGAGAAAGACCAGGTGGAGGGTGAAGCTAAATTTATAAGAGGTGCTTCTTATTTTGAATTGGTAAAGAAATTTGCCAAAGCATGGAACGATGGCAACCCTTCAGCCAACCCGGGAGTACCCTTGATCTTAACCCCCACCACTTTAATTACAGATGAAAGTAAAGTTAAAAGAAATACCGTGGCTGAAGTGTACACCCAGGTAATAAGTGACCTGAAAGATGCAGAAGCTAAATTACCGGAAAGCAATGGTTTTTTTGCAACCGAAGCTGCTGCATCTGCCATGCTGGCGAGGGTTTACCTTCAAATGGGCGATTACACTAATGCTGCCCTGGAAGCAAACAATGCTATTAATACTACAGGTGCTCAATTAGCGCCAACCTATGCGCAGGCATTTGGAATACATCGGTTGAAGATATTTTTGCTATCCAGGTCACTGCGAGCTCCGGCACGCAGGGCTTCAATGAATTTTACTCAGAATCAAACCGGGGCGATATTACCATAAATGATGCGCATCTTGCTTTGTATGATCCCGCCGATGACCGTTTGAATTCATTCAACGGGGATGGTTACACAACAAAGTTTGATGAGCTATATGGAAATGTACATACTATACGGCTGGCAGAAATGTATTTGATAAGAGCCGAAGCTAATTTTAGGCAAGGAACTGCTGTAGGTGATAAGCCGGTAAATGATATTAATGTAATAAGAAACCGGGTGAACCTTCCTTCCTATACTGCCGCTCAGTTGACTCTTAGTAAAATTTTATTAGAGCGCAGGCTTGAGTTGGCTTTCGAAGGTTTTGCCTTGGACGATCTTAAAAGATTGCAAGGTAGCGTAGGCAATTTATCATGGAATTCTCCCAGGCTTATCTTCCCAATACCAAAAAGGGAATTGAATGTGAATCCCAATCTTACGCAAAACGAGGGGTATTAAAATTGAAACAATACAATTACTAAAAGCCAGGTAGTTGAGAGATTACCTGGCTTTTATATATAATCAATGCAATTATCCAATTATCTTTTTCAATAAAATATTCTGAAAAAAACTTTTCTTCCTTTACTCTTTCTTATAATTACAACAACTTCTTTTAAACACATAAAATCTCCGAAAGAATTTTAGGTTATAAAATCGGCAGCCATTATTCGCCGCATTATCAGTTAGTAAATTCTTTTAAATACGTCGCAGATAGTGTACCCTCCATGGTTAGTTTACAGTAATATGATGAAATAAACGAACATCGCCCGTTGTAACCAAAAAAGATCCATACATTTTTTTGAAATCTTATGAAGGCTGGGAAAGAAAATGTTTATCCTGCAATACGCCTGATGCTATTTATAAAGTTGATATTGATAATACGCATCCATTAATGTTTGGGTATCCTGATTATTACTATACATTGAAGATGGACACGGCAGTATATAAGTTTATTGAAAAAGGTGGATGGTGTTATAAAAAAAGAAAGCCAAATGGCTGGTTTTGTTGGATATAAATTAGCGCGTAAATTAAAAGATGGATTGCTCTTTGGCGTGCAGGAGCTTGGGCGTGGAAATGTTGTTTATTTATCTGATGATGTCCTCTTCCGGATTTTTAGGAAAATGGGAAATTGATGTTTTGTAATGCAGTTTTCTTGGTAGGTGATTTAGATGCGCGACAATTTTTTAGGAAGCAATAGCCAACACCAGAGTTTCAGCTTCGGTTGTAGGCTGAGGGATTTGAATGCCTTCAGCCCTCATTCCTTCAAGATGAAAATTGATAGCTTCGGCAATATTTTGCATAGTTTCTTCCCTAGTGCTGCCCATACCAACACAACCAGGTAAATCAGGAACATAAGCGCCATAACCTCCGTCAGTTGCCTTTTCTATTATTATTGCGTATTTGACCATAATTGATAACGTTGATAAAATTACTAAATTATTATTTCTCTATTTGTGCTTGCTTTAAAATACTTCTTTCAATCCCTGGCGATAAATCGCTTGACAGGCGATGAACTGGAATTGTGACAAGCCCTTTTTTTATTGTGTGTTTAAACTGCTTGTGGCTTCCTTTTTGTCGTACTTCAAACCATCCGTCCTCTTCAATTAATTTAATAATTTCTCTTGTTTTCATTTTTATAAAATTAATTTTTTCTCTCTGAAAAGTCAAAAACATGATCTACTTCAGACAACTAAGGAACGTGTTTACTTGCATCAGCCAATGCACAGCCCTGGCTAAAAAAGAAGAGGCCGCTTTTCCTAATTTCTTTTTTATCAAACATATTTTGATTTTTTTCGATTATGCATATTCTAATTACAATGTTATTTTATACGGAGGTGATTAGATAATTCTGTTTTCTAAAACATGTTGCCCTTATTTAGTCCAAACCAAAATAAAAACGTTTTTCAATTTCCCGCTATCTTCAATTCCGAATTACAACTTTTC